>CAZVNH010000069.1:0-9888 GCA_964628575.1 uncultured Thermoplasmatales archaeon
TTCCTCATCCTTTTTTACTTCGTCTTTATTTACTTCAATCAATAAAGGTTGAGCATCCCATGGTTCTGCAAAACCCCACAAAATATTATCATGATCTTCTGTTAATTCAAATGAATCAGCTCCAACACTTAAAGTTTCATAATCAACCCAAAAATGCCAGCCGTCTGTATCGCTATCTATAATATCAACATATAAAGAGTTATATGCTGGATAATATTGAACATGAAACTCAAATCCATCTATTTCAGAAGCTCTTTTTAGAGTACCAAGAGGTGACGGAAAAGAGATTATATGTTCTTCAAATTCACTTGTTTCAACATTTTCAGCTAAAATAGTTGTCTCTCCAACTGTTACTTCACCTTTCCAAATAGTATTTTTACTCCCCTCGATTCTAATATATCCAGTCCACTCGTTTAATACTTCTGCGTTTTTTGTACATGATGCTACTGAATATAATACACATAAAGATAGCAGCGTACAGATTACCATTGATCCTATTATTTTTTTCAAATTTTTTCACCAAAAAACTGTATATAAAATATTTTTTTAATATTATCATTATTGATAATAATCATTAGCTATTTAGGTAATAAAATTTAATATGATAAAGAATTTTTAGTTTTAGTTCTATAGGATAGAATTGCTGGTCCTAGTATAATAAGAGAAACGCCAAGAATTATTGAGTAGTTATTTGTTATAAAACTTTTAAACGATAATGAAAAACAAATAAATAACATTCCTATTAAAAAGCCTTTAAATCTCTCAAATTTTATCAATGTTTCTCTCCCCTTAAAATATCTTAAGCCGCTGACGGGAATTGAACCCGCGACCTATTCCTTACCAAGGAATCGCTATACCTCTAAGCCACAGCGGCAAAATTGTATGCCCTGAATAAACAAGGTTTTATTTTATTTTTTGCTAAAACATATGTAAAATTTATATTAAAAAATAGAAAAGAAAGAGGTTTTATGGTGATACTGGTGCAGGTTCAGTCCATAATGGGCTATAGATCTGCATTTCTGGATCACCGAATAGTACCTTAACGTTTGTTAGTCCACCTTGTGATGACTGGAAATGAGTTGATCGACCGTATAATGTTGTTGGATCATCTGTTGTAAAATCACGGTTGAAAAGCCATTGATACTGTGATTCAGATTCACCAATACTCATTCCTTCTACTAATATATCATGGAATATCCATGAATTATGAAGATCATCTTGGATTCCATAAGTAGAACCAGCTGCTCCATACCATAGAGCTGATCCATGCGATAGATAAACCATTGGTCCCCAGTGTTCACCTGTCGTACATGAACTCCATATTTCAAATTCACTATGTAGGTTTTCAAGGAGTTCATCAACATATTTGAAGTGTATTATATCGTAAAGATTTGGTTCCTGTGCATTATAACCTGATTCACCACCCCATCTACATGTAATGGTTCTACTGTTATCATATCCGCTGTATCCTCGCCAGCTGTCCCACCAGTCAAAATCGTAATGTTTTTCATAACGAGGCTCAGCTAGTGGGAACTGTTCAGCTATGTTTTTATATTGAGATGAAATCCCTGAGCCACCTGTTCCATGACCAGAATAATAGCTTATTAATGCTCCTTCATTGTATCGTTCTAATAAGTTATCCCATATACAATGACCTTCGAAGAATCTACCAAGTGATGAAAATGATTCTTTTATATCTCGAGTTGCATAATTAGGATAATTGTTTCCATCGTTAGCTCGCCATTGATATCCATCTGGATAGTTCATCATCTGTGAAGTTGATACATCTTTTCCAGGGTTTGCATAGATTAATGCTGGATACAAGATTGACCTGCAGATTACATCTGTTGAAAATGCTGTTGTTTCAACTGGTATATGACCTGCATAGGAATTATTTCCAATCATAGCTCTACATATTGGATCACGGATATCAGTATCTCTTGGTCCAACGAATAAATATGCTTCTTGTCCTGCATTGTCAAGGCCATATTTTGAAATCATCTCATGTATTCCATCATAAACCGTCGAAAACCATGTGAGTTTTAAATCAAGTCCAACAGGTGGTAATTCCTTATCACCTGCACCATCTCCATTTGCATCATTAAGGAAATAATAAAGAATTAACTTAATCCATGAAGGGCTTTCTGTAAGACCCATACCAAGAGGTTCTTGAAGCTGTGGTAAATGGCCAACAGACCTGCATCCATGATAATAATCACCTGCATATTCACGCCAGGCAGCAATCATATCAAGATAATTATATGCTTTTTTTGCCTCTCCAAAGTTTAAAACAGGTGAAACATGATAAGCTGCCATCATTGCAGCTGGTGCAAAATAACCTTCTCCTGTTCCTAATGATGTAATAGTAATATAGTTTTCAGTTTTACTATCTGTTTTAATCATATTTACTACTTTCTGCATTGTATTTAATTCTGTAACACTACCACTTGGATTTGCATTGCTTACATCATTAATATTTACAAAAATAATATTTGATGCTCCAAGTTGAGATATTGCATTAGTTGTCTCTGTTGGAATAGAATCTTTTGTAACATATAAAAGCGGTGCATGTTTCATAGAGGCAATAACTGCAGCATTTGCAGCTGAAACACCTGCATCAATCCTATCGGGACTGTATTTTCGTATATTTGCCTTTATAGTATATTGACCATTATAGCCAACGTCTTCTGAATCTTCATTTAGATAAGGCACAACAATTGCTGTCCATTTTCCTTTCATAACGTTATGAACTTCGACAGAAAAATCATTATGATCAGCTAATTTCCATATTCTAAACTCTGATTGGTCTTCTTCCCAATGTCCACCATTCCAGTAATGTATTGGATTTATTTCCCCACCGTTATAATGAGAAACCATTGGCCGTCTAACATTTCCATTTGGATCTATAAGATATACAATAAGATTTGAAGGATTAGGTGTTGTAACAGTTACCTCGATACTTGCATCATAATCTCCTACATTAATTGTATATCTATCACCTGGTATTTTCACGATATCAAGTGACTCTAAACCAGAATCATCTGTAACATATGGCATCCAAATTCCTGACTTTGTTACTGGGTAATATGTATCATAATCTTCTCCATTTTCGTCATATGGATATGGCCACCAATCTTCCATTACATCTTCATATCTTGGATTTATAATACCAGTATCCCCCTCAAAATCATCTCCTTTTCCTATTAAATGAATTGCTCCATATTTATTTCCAATAAATATTGGATATATTGGAAATTCTATCATATCTGTGAAGTCATCTGGAGTAATTGAAGTTACTTCAGGTTTAGAATTCATCGATTTAGTTTTTGATACAACTTGTTTTATTTCATCTTCAAAAACACTACCATCAGTTGTTAGTACAACAGTTGAAGATGAGGACCATTTATCAACAGCAATCCCTGCTGCTGCAGAAACTGGATCATCATTTTGTATAAGATACTCTTCAGCTGTCATATCATTATTAGATAGATAATCATTCCAGTCATCAAGTAAATATTCTGTTGTTTGATCAACTGTTGTAGACCATGTTGGAACAAAATCACATCCCTCAAAAACAATAGGTGAAACATATCGTTTATCATTTTCAATATAGTTAGCCGCGGGTATCGCTGCAATATATGCATATTCATCTTTGTTACTATCTTCATCATAATCTATTTTAAAGGTTTGAGCAACAGGTATAATCTCTGGTTGTTCAGCAGGTTCAACAGGTGCCTGAGCAGAACCACCAATTTCTATTTCAAACTCATATGCTCCAGATCCATATAAAAAGTAATCATCTGGCCAAAGGCTTTCATCCCAACCTGGGAAAATATCAATTTGAATCGACCAAGTACCTGTTGAATCAGCAGGATATTCGATCTCGTCATTACCATAATATAGACCTTCATGTACAAGTATTCCCGAGGGATTATATAGATGAACATCAAAATCAGATTTTAATAATGGTTCGAGTGTAATAAAAATACCTTCTCCTGAGTTGACTGAGAATTCATACCAATCTTCATTATCAATAGAGTCTAAATAACCTGAATAACTACCAGGTACTATTGTAAGAGCTGAACTTATTGAATCACCAGCATCTTTTCCACTGTCGCCATCGTTTTGACCACTAACAGTTATATCAAAAGTATAATCACCATCAGCTGCACCTTCTTCAGCATATATATGAATAAAATGGTTTCCTGTATTTGTTGCAGTATAACTCTTACCAACTTGGTTACCCTCAGTGTCATAAAGCTCACAATCATAAGATTCACTAGTTGAAATCGATGCTGTAATTGTTTGACCTTTAGTAATTGTAAAGAAATACCAATCCTCTTCATCATTATCACTGATATCAAGGCTTCCAGCTCGACGTCTACCAGGTATTAAATCATTTACAGGTTCTCCAGGATAAATCGGCATAGATCTTGAGATACTATCACCAGTATCACTATTATATCCTCCATCATTTTGTTCTCCAGCAAACGATACGTTTTCTTCTGGAATATAAATTGTATCATAAGGCTGTTCTATTCCTAATCTATCATTATTTATTATCTCAACTGGATTATAATCCTTATTATCATGTTCATTAACAGTACAAATATTCTTTATTTGGTTATTTACTGATAATGCTGGAACAAATCCAGGCGCAGTCAATAAAATCAATGCAATACTAGCTCCAATTACTTTTAAAATAGTTTTGTTCATATTATACCTCCACCTAATTATAATATATTTTCTCCAATTATCATATACATTATTATACTTTTATAAATTACCCTATTTTATTTATACTAGTTTATTAAAAAAATGAATGGATTTTCATTAATTAATTAAGATATTTTATATAATATTAGTATAATAGAAACCGATAGAACTTCTATTTATTTTGAAGACATCTAAACCCTCAATAAATAAAAATAAATTTTTACAAAAAGAAAAAAATATATAAAAAATGGTAGAAATCAGTTGAGAATAACTCTTATCTATATCCTTTCTCTCTTTTGAACGCGTTATCAATCCAAACTTTTTCCTCATCTATAAAATATTCAAATCGGAAATCTCCAATCCTTAATCGGTATAAATCATGTTTTTTTCCTTTTAACTTTTTAATATCTATATCAGTCCTAGCAATATATGGGTTTTTAGATAATTTTTTAAGATGTTTTATAATCCTTTCTTTTTCCCTGCTTTCAGTAATAAATTTTTTAACTCGAGGGTGAATCATTATTTCCATTTATAATTCATCCAATGAAATATACTGATCTTTTTCCTCTTGAAGTTTTTTATATCTTTGCTCGATTAATTTTTCAACATTTAGTTCTTCAAAATAATTTAATAGTCTTTCTATAATGTTATCATAGGATTCGCCCTTGTGTCCCAAACGTTTTAATTTTTCTCTTGTGTTTTTTTTAATTTGTATTGTTGTAGGCATATTATCATTATATAATTGTTATACATAGTATATAATAATTATGGTTTTTAATAATATTTTTACATTTACAGAGCAAATATTATATTTAACATTCAAAAAAAAATTTTTTTATTTTTTCACTTTTGAGTGAAAAGGAAATTTTAATATGTGAATTATCACTATAGAGCAAATGGTGGTAATAAATCAAAGCAATTGACTTACCAGATGTACAATCAGGTCCATCTCAATCAAACTTTAAAATAACAAGAGTTGGAGTAACAGGCGTTAAAAAATTAGTTAATATAAAACGCCCAGGAATGGAAACTCCTGCTTCTTTAGTTGTAAAAATGGATCTATTTGTTGATCTTCCTGCTAAACAAAAAGGCAGTCATATGAGTAGGAATCTTGAGCTTGTTTCTGAAATAATTGACTCTAATTTAAAAGCTCCAGTAACAGACCTTGAAACTTTTTGTGCACATACTGCAAAACTATTATTAAAGAAACATGATTATGCGACTTTTTCTGAAGTTAAAGCAGAGGCAGATTATTTCCTTGAAAGAACTTATCCCTCTGGAAAAAAAGGACTTGAGCCATACAAACTTGTTGCAGAAGCACGAGCTAATAAAGATGGTGATGTAAAAAAACTTATAGGTGTACGAGTAATTGGAATGACTACTTGTCCATGTGCTCGCGAGGTAATAAAAACAATAGGTAATTATGATAACAATAATACTCCGCCTACTCATAATCAGAGAAATATTACAACTATCATGATTGAGGTACCTGAGCTTGATCGATCTGTTGATGCAAATGACCTTATAGATATAGTCGAGAGTTCTGTCAGCAGTCCGACATATGCAATTCTTAAGAGGAAAGAAGAAGGCCAGCTTGTTTATAATGCACATAAAAATCCTAAGTTTGTTGAAGATGTTGTTAGAGACATCCTCAGTAATATTTTAAAAAAATATGAGAATTTACCTGGTGATGTACTTGTGATTGTCCGTAGTGAAAGTGAGGAATCTATTCACAAACATAATGCATATGCTGAACGTGTAACAACACTTGGAGAATTAAGGAAATAACATGTCATTTAAAGGTGAATTTAAAGACACCTTTAAAGAAGGTTGTAAAACTAGTTTTACACTTTTTAAAATAATGATTCCTATTAGTATAATTGTTAAAATACTTGCATATTTTGGTCTTATTGAAACCATTGGAAAAGCTTTATCTCCAGTAATGGGAATTATTGGACTTCCTGGTGAATTTGGTCTTGTTTGGGCTACTACCTTGGTTACCAATATTTATGGTGGCCTTATTGTTTTTTTTAACCTATCACTTACAAATACTTATACTGTTGCACAAGTAACGATTTTATCTGCATTAATGCTACTTGCTCATACACTTCCGATTGAAGCACGTATTGCTCAGAAGGCAGGTGTAAGGCTTTGGTTCACTCTTACTTTCAGAATCTTATGTGCAATAATTCTTGCAGGAATTTTTAACCTCTTCTTTTCACATTTTAATATATTAAAATCAGAGAATAGTATTATTTGGCAGCCAACAAATCCAAAACCAACAATTTATGAATGGATTTTTAGTGAAATGAGAAATTATGTAATGATATTTTTAATAATTTTAGGTCTTGTTATGTTGATGAGACTCTTGAAAAACACAGGTATATTGGAAAAAATGAATAATTTCTTTGAACCTATTTTAAGAATCTTTGGAATGAGTAAAAATGCTGCACCTATCACAATTATTGGTACAACACTTGGACTTGCTTATGGTGGAGGTCTAATAATTAAAGAAGCAAAATCAAAGGTTTTATCAAAAAAAGATGTTTTTTTATCAGTTTCACTTATGAATTTATCTCATAGTTTAATTGAGGATACATTAATAATGCTCTCAATTGGAGCATCTATTCTTGGTGTCTTATTTGGTAGAATTATATTTTCAATTATTGTAATGATTATTTTGATAAACATTGTTAATAAATTATCAAATAAAGTGTTTAAAAAATATCTAGTTAATTACTAAAAAAATATATATATTTTTAAATTAATAGCTGTACTGATCCAGTATTATTTGATATATTATTTAAAAGATTTCTATTCGAATTAGCAATATCAACAAGATTTATTTTAAAACCATATAATCCAGTTTCTATTGCTTGATATCTAATTGAATATGCTCTATGATTATTATTAGAATAAGGTTTCATATTCCAAGTTTGAATACCCATAATAGTTCCATCATCATTATCAATAATACCATTATCAAAATAAGTAGTCCAAAATGAACCTGTTTCTATATATAGAATAATTTTTTTACTCTTAGGAAATGAAACATTAGCTAAACATGCATAGTCTAAAAAAAGGTGGTTATATAATTAAAGCAAAAGATAGAGATATTAATAATGATGAGAGTGACTGGGCAGTATTTGAAGTTACCATGCCAAAGACATACAACTATACTCCAATGATTCAACTCATGCTAAAAACCTTGGAATGTATTCCATTCTTTGAAAAAATACTAAACTTATAATATTGATAAATCACATTTTACATTTCAAATATAAAGGTTTTATAATAAATACACCAATCTTATGATACATTACTCTGTTTTAGAGGAAAAATATATATCCAAAGAGTTGTATTGACATTTGGGGGAAAAATGGTATTGAGGAAAATTTCATCTCTATTTATAATTTCATTGTTTTGCATTTCATCATTGATTGGATTAACAGTATCAACTGAGAATACTGCAATTGAGAATTCTACTTATGAATCATCATCTGATATTCCTTTTCAGGATGGATGGCCGCAGGAGACAATTGGACAAATTGTTTCCTCACCTGTGATTGCTGATCTGGATCATGACGGTATGCAGGAGATTATTGTTGGTTCAGGTATTTATGATGATCCTGGTAATAAAATATATGTTTTTCATAGTGATGGGTCTTATATGGATGGATGGCCGATAAGTCTTGAGGATGAAGTGTGGGGTTCTCCTGCTGTTGGTGATCTTGATGGTGATGGTGATCTTGAAATTGTTATCGGAGATGAATTTAGATATATTTATGTTTGGCATCATGATGGTACAATGGTGGATGGGTGGCCTAAGCCTATAGGTTGGATTAATGATGCTCCAACATTATATGATATTGACGAAGATGGCGATCTGGAGATAATAACTGGAAGTATAGAGGGAAGTCCTTATTGTGCAACTTTAAGTATTTGGCATCATGATGGTACCCTGTTTGAGGGTTGGCCTCAGATGATTATGGATTATGATTGGTCAACAATTGAATTTTCCAGTCCTGCTATTGGTGATATTGATAATGATGGTGATGTGGAAGTCATTGTCGGAATTAGAGGTGTTTTAAATAATGAAGATAGAGGATATATCTATGCTTGGCATCATGATGGTCAACTTGTAAATGGTTGGCCTATTTATACGGATTTAGGATGGGGTGTCCGTGCTTCACCTTCTGTATGTGATTTGGATGGCAATAAAGATTTGGAAATTGCAGTTAGTGGATGTGGTAAAGTATGGTTGTTGCATCATGATGGAAGTAATGTAGACGGTTGGCCTAAAACAATTAACTATGAAATAAGGGAACAAGCATTTGCTGATATTGATCAGGATGGAAAATTGGAAATAATCAGTGGATCTATTCAAAATGAACGTGTATACGTTTGGGATAGCGATGGTACTTTATTAGATGGTTGGCCTCAGGACGCTTATGATGCTGTTATTTCATCACCAGTTGTTGGTGATATATGTGGTGATGAACATTTAGAGGTAATTGCGCAGTCGGATAAATTATATGCTTGGTATTATAATGGAACAATGGTTCCTGGTTTTCCACTGGAAACCACTAGCGGAAAGCCTTCTTCCACTCCTTGTATTAGTGATATTGATGCTGATGGTGATGTGGAAATTATTGTCGGAGGAAGTGATAAAAGGTTGTATGTCTGGGATTTGCCTCATCCTTTTAAATTAGAGAATATGGAATGGCCGATGTATCAGCATGATGTTTATCATACAGGGGAGTTTTCTTTTGGGAGAGGATTTGTTGCTGATGCTAATGGTCCGTATTATAACAGGATAGATAATGAAAACATGTTTATTGGTACTGTTTTAAATGGAGTACCGTCTTTTGAGTGGTATTGGGATTTCGGTGATGGTAGCAGTAGCAATATGCAGAATCCAGTGCATGTTTATGACCGTGTGGGTGATTATATTGTGAATCTTACTGTTACTGATGCGGAGGGTAACAAGGCGTATGATACAGGTTTGGTGAATATTTCATTGTTTGGTAGGGATGAGAATGGTGCTCTTTGTGTATCGTTAAAAGGTGGTTTAGGTCTTAGTGTGTTGATTGAAAATAGGGGTACTGTTGATGCAGATGGTGTGGAGTGGTCTTTAGATATTGATGATAATTTAGTTAGTGTGGAGGATGT
>CAZVNH010000070.1:0-9883 GCA_964628575.1 uncultured Thermoplasmatales archaeon
GGATCATTACTTCCAATATCTGTTAGAGTTTTAATAATAGTATTTTTTCCTGTAAGGTTATGTACCTCTGATAGTGAATAGAATCCTTTTTTCAAAGATTCAGTTGTAATTATTAATAAATCATAAATATTATTTGTAGGGTTATTACAGATATAAGTATTAGCAACTTCAGGATTTACAACCTTCTTTATAAGCTCATCTTTATCAGATGTTAATCCACGAAATAATGAATTTTCATTACTATTTTTTTCAGTTTCAATATATACTTTCATATCTTCAAAATAATAAAGTTTTCCTGATAAGGGCTCATATTGAACTGGATGTAAAATTAGATATAGAATATTGTATCCCCTAAAGCATTGTGTGCCAATAATTGTATACTCTTTTCCAGGAAACATGTTATCAGAGTTGTAGATTGAAATATTAGGAGATGGTAAATAAAAATGATTTATTTTTGATAGTTGAACAGGTTTTAAACCAGGTTTAATATTTATGTTGTTTTCTACCAATTTTTTTCCACTAGTTTTAACTATTATTGATTTTATTTTTGTTCCAAAAGGTAATAAAAAGCTTATTTCTTTTACAGGTAATAACGGTTCTCCAGTATCACCGTAACTTTCTGTATTATTCATATTAACAGTGTAATATATCTTATCATCGATTTTTTCTTTGTTTATCATAGGTTTTTCAAAATTAATCTCATAAAATAGATAATTACTATTTTTTTCATTATTTGCACCGAAAGCAGAATAAGATGTTGTTATTAGAAATATAATAAGAAATACTATTTTGATTTTTAAAAACTTTAATCTATATTTTTTTTGCATTATATTTTCTCCATTTTTTTTTTTATTATTAACTTTTTAATAATTATAAACTATTATATTTTAGTAATAAATCCAAATACTGAACCTTTTATTGTTTTTGTACATGTGCAACTATCGCCTGTGGATACTGTAATTGTTATTATAATATCACCAAAACCAATAATTGGAAAAGCCCTAACGATATCAGAGGTTTCTGCTTCAAGCACTTCAATTCTTTCACTATTTGTTATATTTATTTTACCAAATATACCTCCTGTAACAGATATACTCCAATCAACATTCAGTAAATCATCATTCCAAATATTGGCTAACTCTGCCTTTACTGAAGCAATTCCACCAGTTATTTCTTTTATTTCAAATGCATCTTGAAATGCATAGATTATTCCAGAGCCTGAAGCGATATATACTCTTTTTTTTACAATAGAAGGTGAAGAATCCATCAAAGCCGTACCTTGTAAATTATAAGACCATATAAGACTTCCATCAGAAGTGTCACAACAAAAAATTTTATTCTTACCATTTATTGGATTAATTGTGCCAATAAATAGTTTACCATCAGAAGAAATAGCTGGTGATGAGAATGTATAACATTCCTCTGTTTTTATATCCCATAAAATATCTCCAGATGAAGCATCATGGCAGTAGATTCTACCATAAGACCAAGAGTTACTATTTGAAAAATAGTAAATTTTTCCGTTATCAACTGCAGGAGTAGAAAATGATATTTCATCATTATCATTATCCTTCATTGTATAACTCCAAATTATCTCACCACTTATTGCATCTAAACAATATAATTCTGTCCAAAAGTCTTCATTTTCTGTTTCAGCACTTATAACAAAAACTTTTTCGTCATCAACAACAGGAGACGACAATGCAAATCCAAAGTCCATAATAGATAAATTTGCAATCCATAGTTTATTTCCATTTGAAGAATCAACACAATGCAACTGACATTGATCATTATATAATGAGGTAGTATATATTTTCCCATCATATAAAGAAGGAGTAGAATAAAGTACAAGATTATTTGTACCAATAGTATATTTCCATTCCTCTAAACCAGTTGATGTATCCAAACATAATAAAGTACCAACTGGTACTCCACCGCTTCCTTCCTCTATTGTACTAATATATAACTTTTCATCATAGACAGTTGGAGATGTAAAATAGCTATATACGGTTTTATTCCAGATTTTTTCTCCATTTAAAGCATCTAAACAGTATATATCTCCTAAAAGTGAATAATAATCAGCTGAAGCAAAATATACCTTATTATTACTAACAACAGGACTTGCAGCTATCGATCCAGCAGTTCTAAAACACCATATCTCTGTACCAGTATTTGCATCTAAACAGTAAATAGCTCCACCTTCAGACTGAATTGTTTTTTTATTGATTCTATTTGATATTGTCTTATAATCAATATTTATAGGTAAATTATTTCCATAATCTAAATAATTTTGAATATCTTCTTTATATGTGTCCCAAAATTGTCCTGTACCTATATAGAGTCTATCATCAAATATTACATTGGATGAAAATCTTATATCCTCATTTAATCCATGATCCCAAAATAGATTATTTGTTTCAGGTGCTGAGGAAGTAGAAAGACCTGTAAGGCTTATGTCATGGTGAAACATTGGCCACCAATCGATATCCTTCGCTTTATTAGATTGATTATAATCAACAATATTTTCTTGGTTATAACGGCTAACCATATTTGCATTTCCAAATACTCCAAAAGTACTTAATATTAATAACAAACATATTAAAAATCCATATATTTTATTACTCATCAGTTTGCCTCCACTAGTTTTTAGTATCTATTATAAAAATATAAATATTACTAATATCTAATATAAAAATAGATTAAACTGATGTAAAACCTAACATATAATTATATAGTTAGTTAATAATTCCTGTCTATTGAGTAAAAACTAACTAGACAGGTTTTGTTTAATAAATACCTAAACTGTAACACTTGATGATCATTTCTACTGGTTCTGACTCATGTCCTAAGTTGTCGATTGCGGTTACTCTTATAATTAAGTCACCGAAGATACGACCTCTGAAAATATCTTCATATGGTGCAGTGTCGTCCCATGCAGAATCATTATTGTATGAGAAAAATACTTTATTTACACCGCTTCCACCATGGTCATCTGCAGTTACTGTAACTGGTACTATACCTATACAGAGTGCTTCTGTACCTAAGAATCTGCTCATAAATGGGGTACCGAATAGGTAGATTGTGTCTCCTTCTGGACTGGTTATTTTAACTGTTGGTGGTGTTGAATCGAACGTAAAGGTTGCTGATTTTAAGCTCTCTGTGTTTCCTTGTATATCCTTTGAATAGTAATATACTGTGTGTGTTCCTTCTGGTAGTTTAAATGGTGCAGTGTATATACTAAAGTCTCCGGGTGAGTCTATTCTATAATAGGTTGCCTTTATTCCTGACCATGGTTGGTTAAGGGGGTAATCCATTGCAAAAAGTGTCACCATTCCAGTTGTACTGTCAAAGCAAATATTTGTTACTGGTGGTTCATCATCATCGTCAGTTGCATCTGCATCCCCTATGTTTTTTATAATCAAGTTGTTGCATAGTCTACCTTTTACTTCTATTACAAGTTCTGGATGAGAATCTGATATATTAGAATCTGTTTTTTCAATCTGTAATCCAACGGCACCTATTCCACTTAGGACTAAACCTACTATAACCAATATTGAAATAATTTTTTTCATATTTTTTCCTCCTCCAACTCAATATTTAAATGATATAACATTTATATAAAATTATTGTACAAAGCCCCCTACATTTTAAAATTATCTCCTATATACGAAACTGTTAAAAATTACTCGTAAAGGAGACAGAACCAGAATCCGTAAGGTTTAATAATTGTTTAATTAAGTTTGTTTAAGTAGACAAATCCATATACTATTTGAATTTGCACATAAAATATATTGTTTAATTATCTTTAAGTTTCATCAATCCATATATTCCATAAAAAAATATAATTTTTACCAACAAAACCTGTAAAATAAGAATCATCTTTGGGAATAAAAAGCGGATCTTCTGTAATTATAATATACGTATAATAAAAACCTACATCTGGGTTCCATGCAATTGCCCTATACCTAAGAAATATAGGTGTAATGTTATGATATAATGCATCATCTATATAATCTTCACCATTATATTTAACTCTCCCATATATCAATTCAAAAGAAAATGGATTAATAGGAGCATTAGCATTCTTTATCGTTAATAAAGACTCTTGTATTTTGTTTATGTGATTAGTACCTGTAACAGTAGGTAATGCAGAGAATAAAAACAGCGTACAAATAAAAATCCCAACAATTTTTTTATACATACTTTTCCTCCCTCACAATATCAAATCTAATATATAATATATAAATACTATGTAAAACAATAGAAACTTAATATGAACAAATGTAATGTAAAACTCTTATTTAATAAATTTTAAAAGATTATTATTTTTGGTTTATAATATAAGTGGGATTTAATCTATATCCAATTTTTTTACTACATTTCTTTTTAGAAGCATTTCAGACATGTTTTCTGGAATAGAGATTACATCTCCTTTACTTATAGAATAATTACGAAAATCTGTTCCTACAAACTCGGGGATATCTTTTTGTACAATTACAATCGGATTAAAATTTCTATTATTTTTTTCAATTGGTGCTTCAATTTTTTCAATATTATCCTCTTTGTTATCAGATTTATCAATTAATTCATCTTTTTCTTCTTCATGTTCTTTAAGAAAATTATTACGAGAATCTGATAACAATTTTAGAATCGAATCATATAATTTTTTTTCTATATTCAACATATTTTTTATATCAGGATTTCCCCCTCTTGCTTTAGTTATAGCTGATAAAATTATTTTTTTTTCTCTTAACTCATAAATATTAATTATAATTTTTTTTGTATTTTTTATCTCATCCTCTAAAAGAATTTTTTTTTGCGAAGAAGTTTCATTGTCATACCTACAATTCAAATTCTCGATATATTCGTTAACTATCAAATAAAAATTATTTTTTAAAACTGATAATAATGAGGAATTTTTTTCTGAATTTTGAATTTTTCTAAGAGATCTATAACTCATTTCATCTTCATTCATAAAAACTCCCATTAAATATAACAGTTAGGTGATTAAATAATATTTGCAATCTTAATACCAATTAAGAATATTGCTAAATATGTTGGAACCTCATTATTTCCTTTTTCAAGGTTAAACATTTCATTTCTCATTTCAATGTTAAATGATTTATTTAGTTTAACCTTTACAAGTTCATCTGAAAAAACAACAGCATCATTTAACGGATTAAAATTAATTAATTTGTCAAGAGTTATTTTTTTTACTTGAAACCCAGTTTTTCCATGAAGCGATTCTGGTAATCTAATTAGTCTTTTAATATCACAAGTTACAGGTTCATCTGTTTCTCCAGCACTCATGGTTACAGCAGTTTTCCTTAAAGCTGTATTTAAAAAAAACCTTCTAATCATTTTAGATTGATCAAGTTTTCCTTCTTTTATTCTATCAAATCTTTCATCTGACAAATCCTCTAAAAGTTTTTCTGCCTCCTTTATACTAACACCATATTTTCTAAGTTTTTCAAATGGATTATTGCTACTCTTAATCTCATCAATAAGCTCGATGATTCCTCTACTAATTCTTCCTTTCCAACCTGGTTCATCAGGTTTAGGCATTATCAATGATTTTCCGCTAGGATAACTCCGATACTTGTATCTTTTCGTCCCAATGATTTGCTCATGAAATAATAATGAATCTTTAATATCTCTACCAGTTATATAATCAACTATTTCTCTTCTTTCACTGCTATCGAGATTTAAAACCTTTGGATCTCTGACATGGCAATGGTAGCCTCTACCTCCACTGAAATATAAATCTAGATATTTTTCATTTAATCCGAAATCTTTTAATAAAAAATCATTGACTAATTTGTAAAATTCTTTTTTTATAGCCTCTAGCTGTTGAGAATATGACATTTTTTCAGCATTACTTAGATGATCTGAATCAAGGTCAAATATAAGCTCAGCTCCCATCCAGTTTTTTTCTTGCATAGTTGGAGCATCAGGTTTCTCATAATAGGCTGATGAATAATAGACATGACAAGGTTTTTTTTCAGTTAAAAAATTAGATAACTCATTCTTCTTTTCAAATCCAATATGTCTAATCATTCCTTTACTGCTGAATAAAACAAAAGCAAATTCTCTTCTAGTAAATCGATCAGGCATGTTGATTTTATTGTTCTGATAATAATCACTAAACCTGTTGATTAAAAATTCAAAGGATTCTTTGGAAGTTGAAAGATTTTCCATTTAAAAAGAGAAAAGATTATAGATTTATTAAATTTAATGTTTCTTTGTTTAAATGCATTTAAGAAAATAATTTAAGGTAAAGTTTTAACATAGAAATGAGATTACCGGTTGCAATGAAAGATATTATAGAAGAAGAACTCATGTCATCATCTGTTATTAAAGATCCAAATGCATTGGATTTTGATTATATTCCAGAGGAGATTATCCATAGAGAAGAACAATTAAAATTTCTCTCTCAAATGTTTAAACCATTACTTTCAAATGTTTCTCAAAATGCCATAATTACAGGATCTGTGGGAACAGGAAAAACTGTTATTGCAAAGAAATTTTGTATAACACTGAGAAATATTGCACGTAAACAAGGAAAGATTATTGAATATGTTCACATAAATTGTAGAAAAAGAACCTCAAATGCAATGGTATTGCTTGGAGTTCTTAACTATTTTGATTCTAGATTTCCTGATAGAGGATTTTCAGTTGAAGAAATGCTACAAGTATTAAAAAAACAACTTCAAAGAAAAAACGCACAACTAATAATAGTTTTAGATGAAGTTGATGCATTAATCTCTAAAAGTGGTTCAAATTTGATATACAATTTAACACGTTTTTCAGATGAAAGTTCATTAGAAAAAATTCCAATCTCTCTTTTACTAATATCTCAAAAAAATATACTTCAAAGATTTGACGCAGCAACTTTAAGTACTTTCAAAAGAAGCAACGTTTTATCACTTAGTAAATATACAAGAAAAGAGTTATTTGATATAGTTCATCAAAGAATTAATTTGGCATTTCATGGTGGAACAGTTGAAAATGATACAATAGACCTAATCGCTGATATTGCTTCAGAATGGGGAGATGCTCGGTTTGCTATAGAACTTTTATGGAAAGCTGGAATTGCTGCAGATCATCAACATGAAAGTCTTGTAAATCCAGAGCATGTAAGAATTGCAAAAGCAGAAACATACTCTATTGTTACAGAATCAAAATTAAAAAACCTTGACCGACATCATCTGATTACATTATATGCTATTGCAAAAAGGCTATATAAGGATAAAACAGCCTATGTAAACACAGGTGAAGTAGAAAAAACATATGCTATTGCTTGTGAAGAATACAATGAAAAACCGCGCACTCATACAATGTTTTGGAACTATCTAAAAGATATAAAAAATGCAGGATTCATTAATATAAAACCATCTGGAAAAGGTCAACTTGGAACAACACAATTGATATCTCTTCCAGATATTCCAGCAGAAATAGTTAGTACTAAAGTAGAGGAATTACTCAACTGATTTTATATAAAAACTACACTTTTTTATAAAAGGACAATTATTGCAAACAGGTTTCTTTTTACAAATATTTTTTGCAAATTCAACAATATGGGCATGTAATTCGTTATAAACTAAAATCAATTTTTGATTATTATATTCTTTAGATAGATCCCTATGAAAAAAGTCTTGTATATCTGAATATGATATATTAACATTCAATGGCAATCTTTCACAAATGCGTTTTGTATATGCATCAACAACAAATATGGGTTTTTGTCCAGCATATAACAAAATCGAATCAGCTGTTTCTGGGCCTACACCTTTTATTGATAATAATTCTTTTCGAATTATGTTAATATCTTTTTTAAAAAAAATATCAAGATTATTTTTATAATTATCCTCAAAAAAGAATGATATTTCTTTCAATCTTTCAGCTTTTTGATTAAAATAACCTGATGGTTTTATCTTGTTTTTTAAAATGCTAATATCAGTATCAATAATTGCATTAATTGTTAACAAATTTGAAGATTTTAAATTATTTATTGCTTTTTCAACATTAGACCAAGCTGTGTTTTGAGTTAGAATCGTACCAATAATAATTTCAAATCTATGATCACTTTCATTTTTTTTATGATATTTTTTGTCAACTGGCCACCAATTAAGAGGTCCATATAGTTTATAAAACTCGTTATAAAGATATTTTGGAGTGATATTCATTGGATTACGATATCGTTAATTTTTTAAAATAGTTTTTTAACTTGTTTTTGTTTTCCCATTAAGAGAGATTTGTATGATATCAAATGAGCAAATAAATCAATCATTAGAAAATTATAAGAATTTAGAAATTCAGCTGCATAGAGAATTAATGAATAGCTGCCGAAAATATATTACTCGTTTAAATATTGTGTCTATAGTTGGAATTATTGAACTACTTAAACAAGAGACTATTGAATTAGAAAAGGCAACTAAAAAAAATATTGAGCATGAAGATGATTATAAAAATCCTTCAATTGATAATAACTCATATTCTACATTATAATTAGAAAATATTGTAATATACTTACAAAATTATCAAAAATTGAGATTTTATTAACTATACTTTTATTTTGTCTTAAGATAATTATTTAAATTTATAACAATTTTTATAAAGGGACATTTGTTTTGATATCGCAGGATATAATTTACAGAGGATGAGATGGACAGAGATTAAATCTTGTCTTGAGATAGTTAGATTTAGAATTAAATATAAGGTGGTGAGAAGAAAGATGAAGTTGAAATTTAGAAAGAGTATGATGACGCTGTTTATTACAATATTACTATTGTTGTCAATAATTGTATTTACAAATACAATAAGTGCTGCACAACAAGCTGTTTGTTCTGATGTAGCACCTAGCTATATAAATGAAAGTAGTGTTTCTACTTCTTTAATAAAACTAGTCGCTCAGTGGGACTGGAGCAATGTATATTTAGATAGAATTTACATTGATTTTTCTGGTACAGGTTTTGCACAAAGCGATATTGCAACATTAGCAACAGATGAGACATCTGGAGTAAGTATTTGGCGTGATCATAATAACCCTAATGGTGATGGATCATTTAGTACATCTAATGATACTGTTTGTCCAGCAAGCTCTTGTCAATGGCAAGGAGGAACTGATCAAGTTAGAATAGCTCTGCTTTCTGGTCCTGATAATCGTTTACAAACAGCTAATACAGATTATACTTTCTTTGTTGTGGTAAAAACATCTGCGACAATATCGGATGATGATGAGATATATGCTGAAGTTACTTATGTTGAAGTTAATAGTACAACAACACCAATATCTGGAACAAGTAATGTATCCTTTATTGCTGATACATTAAATCCTTCTGTTCAAAATGATGTAGTAACAGCTCCAAATGGAGGAGAAAATTGGTCAGGTACACAAAGTATTACTTGGAATACCGCTGGTATTACAGATAGTCATTTATCAAATACTCCTATTACATTATATTATAGTGCTAATGGTGGTAGTAGTTGGACTCAGATTGCTACTGGTGAGGCTAATGATGGATCTTATAGTTGGGATACTACATCAGTTGCAGATGGTCAAAACTATTTAATAAATATAACTGCTGTTGATAATGCAAGTAATGTTGGATATGATATATCAAATGCCACATTTTGGATTGATAATACTGATCCTACTTGTACTATTGAGTATGATAGCTCTAAAACTTATTTTAAAGAAGGTCAGGATATTACTGTTTATGCCAATTTTACCGAAGCATATGGTATTGATGGTACATCTGTTCAAATTGAAATAGAATATGCTGGAGCAGGTCCTCACATAACAAGTGGTACTATGAATGAAACAAATAATCTTGCTTGGACGTATAAGATTGATCCGCCGACTGGTTCTGGTAATGATGGT
>CAZVNH010000071.1:0-7803 GCA_964628575.1 uncultured Thermoplasmatales archaeon
GAGTATTATGGCTGCATTTTTTGCAGTTCTTCTTTTGGGATTAGGAATTGATTTCAGCATCCATATTTTAACAAGATTTATTCAAGAAATGTATGTAAAAGATGATATCATTCTTGCTTTTAGAAGTACTTCATTAAATACTGGAAAAGCGGTATTTCTTGGTGCTTTTACAACTGCTGTTGCTTTTGGAGCCTTGTTTTTTAGTAAAACTGAAGGAATGCATCAGATGGGAGTGACATTATTTCTAGGTCTAATTATTACATTTGTATGTGTATTTTTCTTATTACCATCTCTTGTTACAATAAGACTAAAAAAAGGGAAACTTCGCCAGAAGCTTCAAAAAAGTGCAAAATTTTCTATATTGGAAAAAATTGGAAGTTTTTCTTCAAGATTTGCAGTTATTTTATTTGTAATTCTTATAATATTTGGAATTTTTTATGCAATTAAACTTCCAAATGTAGAGATGAACGAAGATATCCATGAATTACAACCAAAAACAGTTCCATCATATAAACAATTACAGAAAGTAAAAGATCATAGTTTTATGGGTTATAACTACTCTGAGGATGTATTATTTAGTGTGGTTTATTCATATGATGATGTTGTAAGTACTGTTGAAAATTTTAGTATAGTTACAGAGGTATCAAGAATTGACTCAGTTTATAGCTATATTCCTCATAATCAGTATGAAATTCTTGATTACATAAATAATATTAAACAACATAATCCAAATATTGCTGATAATGAATTTTTGAATATTACTGAGATGACATGGAGAGATATTCCTGATAATGTTTTACAATCATTTGTATCTGAGGATTCAGGAAAAACAAGTTTTATGATTAGAATATATGCAATCGATAACATATGGGATAAAGAATTTCGAAATAAACTTTTAAACAATTTAACATCTGCCAAACCTGATGTTGAAATTGTTGGTATGGCAATTATGTTTCCCAAATTAATAGATGCATTAACTGAAGATGTTTTAAAAGTGACATTGTTTGCATCAATTCCTATCTTTTTAATTGTTTATATTGGATTAAAAAAGAAAAATCCAATCTATACAATTCTAGCGTTGATTCCTGTAGGATTTGGAGTTGGCGCAATAATTGGTTTTCAGGACATCTTTGGAATAAATCTAAATATGATTTCAATAATGATGATTCCTTTAGTAGTAGGAATAGGAATAGATGATGGTATACATATACTACATAGATATCAAGAAGAAGGAAAAGGATCTATATCAAAGGTAATACAACATACAGGTAAAGCAATATTTTTAACAACTGCAACAACTGTTCTTGCATTTAGTTCATTTTTATTTGCAGAGCATCCAGCTATGAGATCCCTCAGTCAAGTTCCAGTTTTGGGTCTTATAATGTGTTTTATAGCAGCAATTATTTTTTTACCTGCCTTGATAAGTATCATTTTTGAAAGAAAAAAATAAAAAAAATTTAATTTTTTCATTTCTTTTTATTTAATGCATTTATCTTTGAAGGAATGATTTTTTCTAAAGGTTCTTGCAATATTCCAAGTGATACAATCTTTCCACCTCTTTTTGCAAGAACAAGGTTATCATCTGTTATCCTGAAAGTTCCACCATGGTAGTTAAAAAGTCTTTGTAAAGAAGAATTAATTGGATTGTCTTTAAAAAATATTTTTCCTTCAGATGTTTTTTGATGGATTCTTCCAAGTCCATCAAGTGAATATTCCTGTGCTGTGTAAAACTGTTCTATCCAAGGATTTTTTGGTTTTAATGCTCGAGGTGAAAAATTTCCAACTATTTTGTATTTATACATATGTCTAAATTGTAATAGTTTTTCATCTGTTGTTTTTCTTGCAAGTAATATATGAATATCTGCATTATCTGGAAGTCTTACTGCACGTCCAATGCTTTGGATATGGTATGCCTCGGTAATTGCTGTTGAAACAATAATTAAACATTGAATATTTCTTTTATCATATCCTTCGGATAACATTCCAACAGATAAAAGAACAGGGATTTTATCTTTTTGAAAATCATCTAATGCTTTTTCATCTGGGCTTTCACTATGATAAACTGGATAACCTGTAATTTTAGATATTTCATTAGCTTGTTCAATTCGTTTACAAATAATTAATGTAGGTTTATCCTTATTTTTTGAAATAAGAGCAACTGCTTTTGGAATCCTTGATTCTGCCATATAAACAAGACTTCTTCTTTTAAAAATCATTGAATCAAGTTTTTCTCTAAACATCCATTTCTCTTGTAGTTCTGCTCGTCTCATCCGTCCTAGCCATTTACCAATTGTTTCTGAATATTCATCATATAGTTTTCTTTCTCTTAAGTTTAAATCTATTGAATGGAAATAAACTGTAAAATCACTTATCTGAGCATCTTCAAGTGGTACATCAATTATTATATGTCCACAATATTCAATAGATGATTTATTCGGAGTTGCAGAGAGACCTAAAATATGATTATAAATAATATTTTCATAGATTTTACAGAAGACAGGACTTGTACTTCTATGACATTCATCAACAATTAATATATCACATGTTATTCCTTTTGATCTTTCTTTTGATAATATATGAAACGTTTCAACAATAGTGTTTTTTACCTTGAATTTATTTAATTCTTCAGTCCATTGGTTTTTTAATTTTCTTGTTGGTACTGCAACTATATTTTTTTTATATTTTCTATCTTTTAAAAGAAGTATTGTTGCATATGTTTTTCCTGTACCAGCAAATGCCTTTATTACACCTTTACCTCTATATATTTTTAATAATCGTTTTTGCCAGTCATATGGTTCCATTCTCATATATCATCCTTTATTAGGAATTTTACCCATATGATAACAAGAAGAAGTTAAAATAAATTGTTATAAAAAAACAAAATATATATTTAAAATATGAATAATAAGATTAATAATAAAATTATATATTTAGATTTGAAATTTATTCAGTTATTTCAACAATCTTAATTTTAAATATCAATGTTTTTCCAGCTAGTGGAGGATTTAAATCAATTGTTACAGTATCCTCAGAAACCTTAGATATTCGTATTGGTATTTGTTTTCCATTTTCTAAGTCCATCATAAAAATCATACCAACTGATACTTCTTGATCTTCTGGAAAACAATCTTTTGGCATTTCTTTTACAAGCTCTGGATTATGTCGCCCATATGCTTCATTTGGTTGAATTGTTATCTCTTTTTCTTGACCTATTTCCATTCCTACAACAGCTTCTTCAAAACCTTTAATTATTTGTCCTGCTCCTACAGTAAATTCTAATGGCATTTCATGTTTGTCTGAACTATCAAAAACTGTACCATCTTCTAGTCTACCTTCATATTCAACTTTTATTTTATTACCTTTTTTAACTATAGACATGGTATATTTTCTCCTATTTATTTTAGATTATATCTAAAGAATAAAAACAAAAATTCCGGTTAAGGTATTAGAATAATATTATGAAATTCTCATCCTCATCCTTTTGTTACAATAGATAGGTTTGTAACTTAAAAAGCTTTTTATAAAAAATATTTTAATAATTGAAAGGAAGGATGGCTGGCCTCACTAGGAGGGGATGGGATGCACTCAAATAAAAACTACCAGCTACAATTCCTTCCAATAACGATATCAATATATATCATATTTATATGTTTTGTAGTATCAATTCTAAGGAAGAGATAAAAAAGTAGGAAAAAAATAAAATGTCATTTAATACAACACACCAGATAATTATCAACAACTCATCTAATATGAAAGAAATTAAAAAAGAAACAATTGATTTGGTAGTAACTTCACCACCGTATCCTATGATTGAGATGTGGGATGATCTATTTTCACAAATGAATTACAAAATAAAAAATAGTTTAAAAAATAAAAATGGAAAAAAAAGTTTTGAATTGATGCATGATAAATTAGATGAAACTTGGAAAGAAGTCAAAAGGGTTTTAAAACCTGGAGGAATAGCTTGTATCAATATTGGTGATGCAACAAGAAAAATTGAAGATAACTTTGAATTGTTTTCAAATCATACAAGAGTAATTGAGTTTTTTAGAAATAATAATTTTTCGATTCTTCCAGAAATTATTTGGAGAAAGCAATCTAATAAACCTAATAAATTTATGGGATCAGGCATGCTACCGACAAATGCATATGTTACTCTCGAGCATGAATATATACTAATATTTAGAAAGGGAAATAATCGTTCTTTTCAGACTATTGAGAAACCAATCAGATATCAAAGTGCATATTTCTGGATAGAACGAAATAAATGGTTTTCTGATATTTGGTTCGATTTAAAAGGTATAAATCAAGAAACAAAAAATAATAAATTAAGAGAAAGATCTGCTGCTTATCCATTTGATCTTTCTTATAGATTGATAAATATGTACTCAATTATTGGAGATACAATTCTTGATCCGTTTTGGGGTACTGGGACAACAACACTATCTGCAATGAGCTGTGCTCGAAATTCGATTGGATTTGAGATTGATGAGAATTTTGTTAAAATATTTGAAAATAATGTTAAAAAAATTAAAAAACTTACAAATAAAATAAATAATCTAAGGTTAAATGAGCAAGCAAGATTTATAAAAGAAAAAAAGAAAAAACAAAAGATGCAACATAAATCTAAAAAGTATAATCTTGAAGTGATTACAAGTCAAGAAGAAGAAATTTTATTATATAATATCGATTCAATTGAAAAAATAGATGAAAATAATTATAGACTTACACACCTTAATTATATGTAAAATTTTTAAATATTTCATCTTTTAATTCAATTGCAAAATTAATATGTTTTTCTTTTATTTTACTTCGCTCAAGTAATGCAAGAGCATAAGCTGAGCGGATAATTGAGAATTCAAGACTGCGATAAGAAACTCCTTCAATATTTGCTTCAGAATTTAAAATATAATTTTTTATTGCTTTTTTAATAGCTGGCTCATCATTAGGATCAATACTTGTCTTTGCATTTTGAGCCCATTTTAAGTAGGCTTTTACAACCTGAGAGTAATCCTTTGAATTCTTACCCATAAAGCTATCAATAATATTTGAAACATAATCAGCTCTTTGAAGCCTAGATATTTTTTCAACATTAAAAGGAAAATCAAATCTATCTACAAGAGGTCTTTGAATCTTATTAAGATCATTACAAGTTGCAATTATTCTTACTTCTGCCTTGAAAACCTGACTGTTTTTACCTTTTGTTATAACATATTGTCCTTCTTCCATAGCTTGAAGAAGACCATTTTGATCCTCAGCTGACATTTTATCAAGTTCATCGACAAGTAGAATCGAACCATTATTTCGAGCTAGTAAACCAGGAGTTATTTTTTTACCTCGTGCATCACCGACAAGACCTGTTTTTGATGTTAACTCAGAATTAATTAAAGTGCCTCCCATTTTTTGTTGCCACCAGCTAATAAATTCTGATTTACCAGTACCTGGTGCACCGCATAATAGTATATGAAGTCTCATTCTAAGATCTGGTCGATCATTTGTTACACCCATTAGTAATGCACATTTTCTAATTGTATCCCATTGAGCTCCCACCAGGTATGGACATATATGTTTTGATAAGAATTCTAATGGGTTTTCTTTTGCTACAATTTTAAAATATTTTTCAACTGACATATGATTCTATTTATACTAAAATAAAAAGGTTATATTACTATTTTTCATATATATTAAATAATATCATATTGATATCATTAAAAAAACATATTTAGAGGGAAAATATGAGGGATGAAGAAGGTGTATTTAAAAAATTAAGGATTTTTAATGCAGTGATGGGTTTTTTCCATCTTTTTCAAGGAATTTTAATGATAATCCTTAGTAATGATTTTACATTACCAATTACTTATACCAATCCTCAGTATGATACTATTACAAACTCGATAACACCCCTACAAACTACATTTTTTGATGTAAGAATTGGACCATTGGTAGCACTTTTTTTATTTATATCAGCAATTGCTCATTTTCTTCTCGCTTCAGTTTTATATAAATGGTATGTACGTAAATTAAAAAACAATATCAATCCTGCAAGATGGTATGAATATTCACTAAGTGCCTCATTAATGATAGTAATTATTGCAATGCTTACAACGATATATGATTTTGGAACATTACTTGCATTATTTACATTAACTGCAGTTATGAATCTTATGGGTCTTATGATGGAGATACATAATCAGACAACAAAAAATACAAACTGGACTTCTTATAAAATTGGATGTATAGCAGGATTTGTCCCATGGGTGGTAATCTTTATTCCACTTATAGCTGCAGAGTCTGTGCCTGATTTTGTTATTGGAATATTTATCTCAATTGCAATATTCTTTAATTTATTTGCAATAAATATGTATCTTCAATATAAAAAAGTTGGAAAATGGAAAAACTATCTTTATGGAGAAAGAGTATATATTGTACTTAGTCTTGTTGCAAAATCAGCTCTTGCGTGGCAGGTTTTTGCAGGAACATTAAGACCTATTTAAAAAACCTTTTTTAAAAAAATATTTTTTATCAAATTGTTAAAATTACACAATACTTATAAATAACATTAAAAAGAAAGTATAACATAAATCGGTTGGGCATGTAAAATGGACAGAGCAAGAATATTAATTGGAAGTGTAGTATTAACACTCCTAATATTATCTACAACATTAATTTCATTAACTTTTGGATAGAATTTCTTAATTTGTTAAAACAATTCCTTCCTGAGCTTTTAAACAAATATATCCATTATCAAATGGATTACTATCAATATAAGTTGAAACCAATAATTTTTCTAATGAATATCTGTTTTTAATTTTTATTTTTTTATTTGAAAAATTTAAAAATACATAAGTTTTTTCTAATTTTTTATTATTAAATGATCTAATATAAGCTAAAATATGTTTATGTTTTAAATTTAATAAGCTTAATGATCCACTATTTAAAGCTGGATTTTCTTTTCGAGCTGATAAAAATCTTTTATAGCAATTTAACAAAGAATCTGGATCATCTTTTTGAATAGTAACATTTCTTTCTTTAAATAATGGAGAAACAGGAAGCCAAGGTTTTACATCTTTTATACAAAATCCAGCATTCTCTGAAGAATTCCATTGCATAGGGATTCTATTTTCATCTCTATTAAATGATTCAATACCAACCTTCCGTATTATATCAAAAAAAATCTGAGGAACCCAATTATATTTCCCAATCAAAGCATCAAAACTATATTTATTTAGCATCCTTGGAGAGTCCATACCTATTTCTTCTCCATAATAAATACATGGTAATCCCTTGACTGTAAGTTGAAAAGCAGCATTTAGTTTAGCCTTATTGATATCATTTCCAATTCTAGTAATTCTTCTCATACGATCATGATTTGAAAAAAACCATGTTGGAGCATAAGGACTATGAAAATTACTTTCAACTCTTTTAATAAATTTCTTAAATTTCCTTGCATTATGAGGAAGTCTTAAGGCTTGAAATAAAAAAACAGAGTGTAAACCATCTCCTTTATCTCCACAATACTTTCTAAGTGTTTTAATATCTGAAATTATTTCCCCTACTAAAAAACGAGATGGACTATTGAATTCATCAACTACAGATCTTAACTCTTTCATAAATTCAATGGTATCAGGATGATCAAGTGTATAAGTTGATTTTAAAAAAAACCTTTTAGTACTAGAATCAGACGGAATTAATCTAATACTCATTGGATTATTTCTAAAATGAGGATCTTCAAAAAGAGCATCAATTATATCTAATCTAAATCCATCAACCTTTTTCTTTAGCCAAAAACGAATAATATTAAGC
>CAZVNH010000071.1:7813-9706 GCA_964628575.1 uncultured Thermoplasmatales archaeon
CAAATCAGGTTGAAAAGGTAGAAATTGTGCCCAGTACCATTGACCTGTTTTTTTATCATAATGCCAACCTGATCCACCAATCATTGACATCCAATTATTAGGAGGATTTTTTCCTTTTCCATCCTGCCAAATATACCAATCTCTCTTAGGATTATCCCTGCTAGAACGAGATTCAATAAACCAAGGATGCTGATCACTGGTATGATTTAATACAAGATCAAAAACAACTTTCATATCACGATCATGAATTTCATCAATTAATTTAACACAAAGATTCATATCGCCATACTGAGAATCAATATCTGTATAATCAGAGATATCATAACCAAAATCCTTTTGAGGGCTTTTAAAAAAAGGTGAGAACCAAATTGTCTCAATTCCAAGTTCATTCAAATAATCCAATTTTGAAATAATACCTTCGATATCTCCAATTCCATCATTATTAGAATCATAAAAAGAACGTGGATATATTTGATAGACAACTGTCTTTTTCCACCAGGGGATATCTTCAGTAGTATTCTCAGTCATTTTTTTAAAAGTCTCCAAATAAGAAATATTTAATTATTGAATAAACATTCGTAATTTTAAACTGATGAAAAATGGAAAATATTAAAAGAATAATTATACCTGTTGATGATACTGAAGATTCAAAAAAAGCAGTAAAAGAAGGTGCCTACTTAGCCAAATTATTAGGTGTAAAAACCAAGATAATAACTGTAAATGATACACATCAATTTATTTCATCGGTCGTTCTTGAAGAAAAACTGAAAAAAGAAACATCTGCTTTTCTTAATAATTTCAAGAAAATAGCTGCTGAATTCGGAGTAAAAATAGAGACAGAATTAATAATCGGTAAACCTGCAGAAGAAATCGTTAAATTTGTAAAACATGATGACTTAATTATTATGGCTCATCATGATAAATCTATTGGAATCAATAAGGCAATAGATAAAAGTGTTTCAAGAGATGTAGTTAAAAATGCACCTTGTTCAGTTCTTGTTATAAAATAAAAAAAGATAAAAAAGTATTATTTTTTCTTATTTTTATCTTTTTTATCCTCATCTTTAACTTTATAATCTGCATCAATTGTCTTATCACCACCTGATGGATGACCTGACCAAGACTCATCAGATGATTCTCCCTGAGCTCCACCTGCTGCTTGTTGCTGCTTGGCTGCTTCTTGAGCTGCTTTTTGATAAATTGCAGTTGATGCTTTTTGTAAAGATTGAGATAACTTATCTATTTTTTCCTTGATTTTATCTGTATCATCACCAGTTAATGCTTCTTTTAATTCTTTAAGATCTTTTTCAATATCTTTTTTATCTGCATCACTTATTTTATCTTTTAGTTCATCAAGTGTTTTTTGAGTACTATGAACAAGTGCATCTCCATTGTTTCTGATTTCAACTTTTTCTTTTCGTTTTTTATCTTCATCTTCATGCTCTTCTGCTTCTTTTTTCATCTTAGTTATTTCTTCATCAGATAATTTTGTAGAACCAGTTATACGAATATTTTGCTCTTTGCCAGTTCCAAGGTCTTTTGCGCCAACATTTAGAATGCCATCAGCATCAATATCAAAGGTTACTTCAATCTGTGGAATACCTCTAGGAGCCGGAAGAAGTCCATCAAGATGAAATCTACCCAGACTTTTATTATCAGCAGCCATTGATCTTTCACCTTGTAATACATTTATCTCAACACTTGTCTGGTTATCTGCCGCTGTTGAAAAAACACGGCTTTTTTTAGTCGGAACAGTAGTATTTCGCTCTATAAGCTGAGTTGCTACTCCACCAAGTGTTTCAATGCTAAGTGTTAATGGTGTTACATCAAGAAGCACTATATCTTTATCTATATCACCACTTAAAACTCCTGCTTGAATAGCAGCACCAATTG
>CAZVNH010000072.1:0-9669 GCA_964628575.1 uncultured Thermoplasmatales archaeon
GCCAAAAAGCAACTTCAACAATAATTGTTCCCGCAGAATATTGGAATATACTATCTTCAATAGATGATTTGTATATTGGATATAAAGAACAACTTAATTATATTATTACACAGTCAGAGTCTTATTCAGATACAGATATGCTATTAGAGGTTAGTGTTACAGATATAGAAGATATAATTGTTCCAGCAGGTACATTTGATAATTGTTATCTTATTGAATTTGAGCAATCTCAAACTAATTCATATTCTTATAACAATGTAAATTCTAAGACAAAACTATGGATGACTAAAGATGGTGAATATCCGCAAATACAAATAACAATACCTTCTGATAGCTACCCATTTGAAATGACAGTAAAACTTGAAGGTTATTATTCTGTAAATCACTAAAATTTATTTTATTTTTTTATTAATAGTTACAAATCTTATCTTTCTTCCTTTTTTCCAGGAGAAAAATTTATAAACTAAATTGTTTATGACTTTTAAACAAGGGGAGATAAGATATGAAAAATACTTATCAAAGAATAATTATTATAATACTTATTTGGATAATTTTAATTATTAACTTTCCTCCTGTTATATCTAAAAATAATATACTTTTTGATGATGAAATAGATCAAAAACAAACTTTAGTAAGTAGTAAAGACTACATATATAATGTAAATTGGAAAGCTCAATCGTTTAAACCTACAACACAAATTTTAACAAGAATTGAATTATATATAGCAAAAATTGGAAATATATCAAGTGACATTGAAATAATAATAAAGAACTCTTTTACAAGTCAAAATTTAACTAATTATTCAATTCCTTCTTCAGAAATTTTTTCTAAACCAAGATGGATTGAATTTGACTTTCCAAATATTTCAACAACGCCTAATAATTGGTATTTAATTATATGCAAGACAAAATTTGGAGATCAAAACAATTCTTATGTATGGTATCAAAACTATGGTGATTTTTATTATCGTGGAGAAAAATATTATTCAAATGATAAAGGAGTGAAGTGGCACCAAAATCTTAATATTGATTTTTGTTTTAAAACATATGGCAAGAATAAACCAAGTGAATTAGAAATCTCTTATATTGTTGGTGAATCACGAAGTTGTATAAAATATGGGATAAAAAATATTGGAAAAGGGATAATTAAAAATCTAAATGTTGATATAAAATTTAAAGGAGGATTTTTTTTAACTAGTAAAAGTTATACAGATACATTTGATATTCCAATATATTCAGAAGAAATTTTAGAGCAAATGATATTTCCAGTAATTGGTATAGGAAGATCAGAAATTACAATTACTGTTAACTCGCCTGAAGTATCAGAATCAACATCTAAAACTGTTGAAGCATTATTATTAATTTTTTATATTTATATAGTCCCAATATAAAACCTAAATTATCATAGCTTCAATAGTATACATTTTAATATTTCTAATAAACGTGGATAATTTTGTAGAAAATCAAATGGTCTACTGATATATTGTTTTGATTTTGCTGTTACTGAAACTATTTCACTTTGTGCACCATGTTCATCCTCAGCTATTACACCAACGGTTCCTTTTTTGCCACCACAATCTATTCTTTGTTCTGTACCGCTATCAACTAGTGCTGTCCATTGGTCAACATTTTCATCCTTGTCCCAATCAATACCATATTTTACTTGATTTTCATCTGGATCTGTAGCAGTAACTACAAGTTCATCACTGCTTCGATCATATGAACATGTAGGTTTATTTGGTGGTTGATTTTTACACTTTGCTACAAAAACATCATAATCTCCTTGACTGATTAGTGGTATCGTCCCAAAATCTGCAATATCAGGGAAAAACCCTGTTATGTATGTTATTCCATTGGTATCCACAGAAATACCAAGTCCACAATCAATACCTCCTCCTCCTGCTCGTATTGCCCACTGCCAGTTTCCATTTGTGTCAAGCTTTGCAATAAATACATCAGACCACCCTTGGCTGATTAGTGTTATCGTCCCAAAATTTGCGATACCCTCGAAAAATCCTGTTATGTATGTGTTCCTATCGCTATCCATAGAAACACCGTATCCATTATCATAAGTTATTCCTCCTGCTCGTTTTGCCCACTGCCAGTTTCCATTTGTGTCAAGCTTTGCAATAAATACATCAGCGGTTCCTTGGCTGGTTAATGTTGTCGTTCCAAAATCAGCAGTACCCTGAAACCCTCCTGTTATGTATATATTTCCATCTTCATCAACAGCGACACCACATCCTTCATCTCCGCTTGTTCCTCCTGCTCGTATTGCCCACTGCCAGTTTCCATTTGTGTCAAGCTTTGCAATAAAAACATCCTCATAAAGTCCCTCCTTACTGGTTAGTGAATATGGACCAAAATCAGCAGTGCCATTGAACCCTCCTGTTATGTATATATTTCCATCGTCATCAACAGCAACATCACGTCCTATATCATAATTTGTTCCTCCTGCTTGTTTTGCCCACTGCCAGTTTCCATTTGTGTCAAGCTTTGCAATAAAAACATCCAAATATCCTTGGCTGGTTAGTGTAGTCGTACCAAAATCAGCAGTATATCTGAATCTTCCTGTTATGTATGTATTTCCATCTCTATCCACAGAAACACCATATCCCTTATCATACCATGACCCTCCTGCTCTTTTCGCCCACTGCCAATTCCCATTAGTATCTAGCCTGGCAACAAAAATATCAGCACGTCCTTGGCTGGCTAGTGTAGTAGTACCAAAATCAGCAGTACCACTACCATATCCTCCGAATTCTCCTGTTATATATACATTTCCGTATTCATCCACTGCAATATCATATCCATAATCATCCCATGTTCCTTCCACTTGTTTTGCCCATTGCCAATTCCCGTTTGTGTCAAGCTTTGCAATAAAAACATCTATTGGATTGGTTAATGTTGTCGTTCCAAAATCTGCAGGACCCTCAAAAACTCCTGTTATGTATGTATTTCCGTTTCCATCCACAGCAATACCATATCCATAATCAGTAGTTATTCCTCCTGCTCGTTTTGCCCACTGCCAGTTCCCATTTATATTTATATTACTTGTTGCTGCTAATACAGTAATTCCAATCAACAACGTACAAATAATTATACCTAATAATTTTTTTCGCATGTATATCTTCCCCCACATAATATAATATTTCCTAAATTGATATATTTTAGCATGGTTTAAATTTAATGGAAAATATATGTAACAATTGTTACAAAAGATATTCATAATAATTTTATTTTTTATAACTTTCATATGATAAAACAGCTAGTTTAGATATTTATGAACGGAAATAGAGCTTTAATTCATACTTTGAGTGACCAATATAAATTTGCCAATACCAATTTATAAGTCTAAAAATTTCATTAATTTTATTACCGACCCTGATTTTCCAACGATAATTTGCCAACTCCCTTCTATACAGTACCCTTTAAACTTTCTTATATGCACAATACTCCTAATAGTTTATATGGAAAAACATAGGTTTAAGAGTACTAATTATAAGGAGAAAATAAGAAATTGGATAGACAAATAATAGAAATAAACTTATTCTGCGGAGTTTTAAAAATGGTCAAAACTATTCATCCAAACATTTAGTATTGTTTACCTAAAAACATAATTTAGCAGCTATAGTAAATAATGTATTTATGTCAATTTAAGACAAAAATATTAATTTTTAGTCAAAAAACGAGTGTTTTAAATATATAAAAATAATTAGTATAAAAATAGTGTTCTCCTTATAGCAAATTTTACCAATATTTTTAGTATTGTTTAGGTGTTTAACTTCAAGTAAACACGCCGTCTGCCGGACTCGAACCGGCGACCGCTCGGTTAACAGCCGAGTGCTCCACCAACTGAGCTAAGACGGCATAATTATACATTTTGAAATTGCACATCAGAATAGAATAACATATTAAAAGATTACCCCTTTAAAAACCAAATTTTTCTGATCTTCTTAATTCCTTCATTTGAGTCTCAATAAACCGGTAAACAGTTGCTTGTTTACTACCTGTAAAAATCATATCTAATGATTTCTTTAAAATATTCATTCTCCAAATGTCAGAGATTACTGCAATTGTATGACCATATACAGAAATTTTAGCACCAGTTAAATCTTCAAGAATTTTTCTTGTTTTTCCTTCTCGTCCTATTACCCTGCTTTTAAGTCTTTTAACATGTGAATCTTTTTTACCAACATAATCATAAAGATCAAAAACAAAAAAATCAGCATTTTCATTAAAAAGTTTCCAAGCATTTTCAGGTGAGAAACCCCGGCCAATAGCATTAATAACATTTTCAATTTGAATAAGAATCAAAGGATTATCTATTTCATGTTCATCAATCTTTATTTCTCCTAGTTTAGAATCAACTTGAATTTTTAAACCAGTTTGTTCTTCTAGTTCTTTCTTTGTTATTCCTTTTTTCCCAATTAAAACAGCAACTCTATCCATTGGAATTTTTAAATATTTCATTTTTACCACGATTTTTTTGTGATTTTATAATAAATCTTTTTCTCATCACTTTTTATTTTATATTTCTTAAAATAATTTACTATATTTGTAATATCTCTTCTTAAGAAAATATCTGATTGTGGATGATCAAGAAGAACACCTTGACCTAAATCAATTAAAACTGGTTCATTTTTATGTATTAATATATTAAAAGCACTTAAATCTGCATGTACCAAATCTGCTTTTTTATACATTGTTGAAATATTATTTATCAATGTTTTGAAAATATACTCAGGATCTGAAATTTGAGTATCTTTCAGTAATTGAGCAGGTTTATTTTTTAGACCGATATATTCCATTATTAATACATTATTTTGGAATTTTATTGGAACTGGTGCTCTTATACCTAATTTTTTTAATATCTGTAAGTTTTTATATTCCTTTTTTGTCCAGGCATAAATAATGTCTTTTTTAGTATTACGGATGGTTTTAAATCTTGGATCACCAATAATATAACTAGATATGTGTTTAAAAGTAGCTGTATTTATTCTATATATCTTTACAGCTACAAGTTTTTTTTTTAATGTTACTGCTCGGAAAACGTTTCCTTCTTTACCTGTTGATATTGGAAAATCAATAATATCAATAATTCTATCTGATATAAACTTTTCAATAGTATGAAGAGTTTTTTTATCAAAAACTTCATCTTGTGTTTTTCTATCTAAACCTACTCTACTGATTATTTCATTAAGTTGGTTATCAAGTTTTTTTAATTTTTTTTTATCTAAAAAATCATCTTTAGAAGACATCTATTTCCTCTGGAAGTAGTTTTCTTCTGCTAAGAACTACTGCTTGTGTCCTTCTATATCTAAAAACGATATCTGCTTTTTCATCTTGTATATCCCAAGGTTTAATTATTACTAGGTCTCCTGCTCTAACTCTCTGTCTTCTTTTCATTCTTCCAGGTATTCGAGCTAATCTTGATTTTCCATCAGCACAAATAACATTTATTCTTGATCCGCCCATTAGCCTATCTGCTATTGCAAACATTTCATTTTTATTTTTTTTTGGCAATGGTAATCTTATGTATTCTTCCTCTTGTGGTTCCTCAGATTTTTCTTCATACACTAAAATCACAATCTTTTATACTGAAGATATATTGTATTATTAAACTTTTACATTAAAAAATCATTTTAAAAAACCAATTTGATCTGCATTTTTCTTTAATACTTTTAAGCTAAAATCAAGGAAGGTTTCAATCTCAACTCCAATATCAACACAGAGTTCAATTCTACTTCTATTAATTCTTGTTGCAAAAGTTGGATCATTAAATTTTTCAATTAACAAATTGATGTCTAAATCTTGTATTTTTTTTGTAGATGTATTTATTGAAGTGATCATTATAAAATTTGTAACAGCTTCAGTTGCAATAAGTGATTTATCAAGTGAAGTAACTGGAATATAATCAGTATGCATGTAATTTATTGCTTTTATTGCATTAACTGATTTTTCAGGTAATAATCCTTCTAAAAGTTGTGCTGAAAGTTTGCCACGATTTTCTAGATTACCAATAGAAAATTCATAATCAAGATTATGCAAAAGACCTGTTAACCCCCATATCTCTTCATCTCTATGTAACCTTTTTGCGATTTCACGAAGAATTGCTTCAACCGATAATGCAAATTTGATATTTTCTTCATTTTTTAGGTATTTCTTAATTAAAATAAAAGCTTGATCTCTTTTTATCATCCTTTCTTTTTATTTGAAACAATATTATTTGTTAAAATTTTTGGAATGTTTAAAAAAAAAAAAAAAAAATTATTCAAATCCATTAAAATATGGATTTCTCTCCTGTTGAAATAGTGTTAAATCAATAGTATTCCAATCGTCATTATCGTATTTTCCATTTTCTCCATTTGAATAATCTACAAAAGTATACATATAACCATAGTTCATACAGCTTTTATAGGTTCTCCAAATCCAATACCCTTTTTGCCATGGCCATATACAACTACGGTTATCACATCCCTCCACATTACTATGATATATTCCAAGAACATGACCAGTTTCATGCATCATTGCAGTTGCATATACCATTGCTCTTTGCTGTTCTATATCAAATGTTTTATGAACTAATACATAACGTAAATATTTTTTGTATGGTAATCTATCATGATTTCTTGTTGAAATCTGGAAGCAATCTCCATAAATAGATACATGATCATTTCTGTTTTCTGAAAATTGCCATGTACCATCCCAATCTCCAACAACACTACTCCACATATTTCCAGGATGATCATCTGATTTATAGACAATTGGAGCATAATGAAAAACTCCTCTTCTCCAGTTATTATAATCCTCGTCTAAGAAATACTTGAAATATATCTCCTGCATTTCAGTACCCTGCCATCCTGAAGTATTAAAATCAAATGGTATAACCTGACCTTGATCATCAATTTGAAATAAGATATTATGCCTACTAAAAGCATCCCATAATAGATCCTTACTTGACTCTGGAATTAATGAACCCTCTCCATTTGGTCCAAACTTCATTTGATCTATCTCAAGTAAAATATCTTTTCTAAATGGATCATTTCTAAAACCTTCACATTGAACTTTATATTCTTCTACATTATCTATTCCATCTTCATCAAAATCTAAAGATGAATGATCCTCCCAGGTAAAAGGATCATAAAACCACCCCTGATATAAATTATCATGATTATCATAACTATAGTAAAAACCCCATTTAAATTCCCATTCAATTGGTACACCATCATGGTCTAAATCTTCACCTATGTTATTTTTCTCAGGGTCAGTATGAAAAATATTTACTTCAGACCAATATGGGATTCCATCTCCATCATAATCATTTTGAGATATTTCAAAAAAGACTTCGCAATCAAGATCCTCTTGATAAATTGAACCATCATCACAACCATTTAAACGTCCATAACCACTAGGATCACCTTGGTCCTCCCAATCAAGATAGTTCTGTACTGCATCATCTCCAAACCAATGACCAGATCTCAAATTATAAACAAGCTCAACATCTTTTCCACCGTTAAATAATTCAAAATCCGAGCTAATATCACATAATCTATCAAATCCAATATTTTTATCCCAAAGTTCAATTTTAATATTAACATTTTCTATATTATCTGGTACATTAACAGTATTTGAAAAATCGATGTTTTTTACATAATTCGTATTCTTCCAAGTTTTACTAGTAAAAACCTCATTATTAATGTATACTTTAACATAAAAATCAGGATCACTCAAAAGATCAATTTTATCTAATGCCCTAATTTCTTTAATACTTACTGTTACCTCTATATCTGTAAGAGGATCAAAATCTTGATTTGTAGTATCAATTGGTGCTATAATCATATTGCTATATTCTATGTTTTTTTCAGACGAAAAATTATTTTTATTAATTTTATCCTCATTTTTTATATCTAATGCATTAACATTTACAGAAAATACAATAATTAAAATAAAAGATAACGTCAGTATTTTTTTAATATTATTACTCATTTTTTAAGCCCCCTTTACTGATTACGTATATTACTATAAGAAAACAAGTATATAAATTTATTATTTTTATAAAATACTTTCAATTTTCTTATATCATCAATAATTAACGGTCGTTAATTATTAAGATACATAAATAGTTTTTGGAGAAAATTAAATTATCAAAACTTATAATTAGATAATTAAATATATCCTTTTTGTGAGGATTGATAAATGTTAGTAGAAGAAGTAATGACATCAGATGTTGTTAATATTGATTGTAATAAAACAGTTTATGATGCATGTAAAAAATATAGCGATCATAAAGTTGGATCTTTAGTTGTTATGGATAAAAACATTATTGTAGGAATTGTAACTGAACGAGATACTATTGAACGTGTAATACTTAAAAATAAAAATCCAAAAACTACAAAAATAGCAGAAATTATGACTCCAAACATTAAAACAGTTCATGCCTTAGCACCTCTTGAAAAAGCTTCTAAGATAATGAGAGACAATCGTATAAAAAAATTACCTGTAATCTTAAATAATGAAATAGTAGGAATTATAACAGAGACTGATTTATCTCGTACGATTGATGCTTTTTCAGAAGCAATTGAAGATCTAACACGTTTTTATAATGATAGTAGATCGAATATTGAGAATATATTGGACGAATGGGGAAATATACTTGTTGGATTAAAAAGTTATAAAAAATTAACAGAAACAAAAGAGATAGATGATATAAAAGAAGAGATGTTAACAAATTAGCGATACTTTTTAATGTATCTTTTTATATCTCCAGGTTTAGAAATATATGGTATTAGATGATTTAGGAAGTTCTTTAAAAGGAACTATAAAAAAAATTGCAAATGCTGTATATATAGATTCAAAATTAATTAAAGAAATAGTTAGAGATATTCAAAGAGCATTATTACAAGCAGATGTCAATGTCAAACTTGTTTTAGAACTATCAAAAAAAATTGAAAAAAGGGCTCTATCTGAAAAACCACCAGCAGGTATGAGCAGTCGTGAACATGTAATAAGAATAGTATATGAAGAATTAGTTGAAATTCTTGGCAACTCAAGAGAATTACCAATAAAAAAACAGATAATAATGATGGTAGGTTTATATGGCCAAGGAAAAACAACAACATGTGGAAAGCTTGCAACATATTTTAAAAAGAAAGGACTTAGACCTGTACTAATAGCTGGTGATGTACATAGACCAGCCGCTTATGAACAGCTTAAGCAAATAGCTGAAAAAGTAAAAGTTCCTTTTTATGGAGATAAAAAAGAAAAAAATGCAATAAAGGTTGTAAAGGATGGGCTTGATAAATTCAAGCGTACAAGTGATGTTATTATTGTCGATACATCAGGTCGTCATAAACTTGAAAATGATCTAATAGACGAAATGAAGGGAATATTTAAAGCAATAAAACCTGAAGAAAAATTACTTATTATGGATGCCGCTGTTGGTCAACAAGCAGGTCCTCAAGCTAAAGCATTTAATGAAGCTGTTGATATAACTGGAATTGTTTTAACAAAACTTGATGGAACAGCAAAAGGCGGAGGTGCTCTTAGCGCAGCAGCAGAAGTTGGTGCACCTATTGTTTTTATTGGAACTGGTGAACATGCTGGCGATTTTGAAAAATTTGATCCAGCTGGATTTATATCAAGACTTCTTGGAATGGGAGATATAAAA
>CAZVNH010000073.1:0-9586 GCA_964628575.1 uncultured Thermoplasmatales archaeon
GGTTACAAAGGCAATGCGTCCAAGCGAAACCTTTAATGCAGCAATAGAGTCATTAGCTGTTGTTAATGCATAAGTTTCAAAATAAAAAATGTAAAAGTCTATAATTCTTTTACATTTTTTTCCTTATAAGTAAGAATAATAATTTATTTAAATAAAAAAGTTATTTAATCTCTCTATTAGGATGGAAAAATTAGATAAAATTGTAAAGAAACATCAAGATGGTGTAACTTTCAACCTTTTTGTTACAACAGAGTCTCAGTCTATTCTTTTTCCAGCAGGTATAAACAAATGGAGAAAATGTCTCGAAATTAAAGTATGTTCACCTGCAAATAATAATAAAGCAAATAAAGATGTAATTAAAACAATTGCAAATTATTTTGAAAAACCTGTTAATGATGTTTTTATTTTGAAAGGTAGTAAAAATCGGCAAAAAACAATTTATGTTAAAGGATCAAGTATAGATTTTATTTCTAATAAACTGAAGGAATCACTAGATGGATTTTGAAAAATCCTTTGAGGATTTAAAGAAAGCATTATCCGAATTAAATGAGAAAAATAAATATATTCCAATTATCGTTGAGGGTGACAAAGATATCGATGCTTTAAGAAAACTAAATATAAACGGAGAAATAATAAGTGTTAATAGTGGTGTTTCTCTCACAAATTTTTGTGATAAAATTGCTAGAAAATATAAAGAAATAATTATTTTAACAGATTGGGATCGACGTGGTGGATATCTCTGTCATACAATCAAGAGAAATCTTGAAGGACGTGTGATTTGTGATACATATTACCGTGAGATTTTCGCAAAAAATGCTATGATAAAAACCGTTGAGGGTTTACCTTCTTGGATTACGACTATAAATGAAAAAAAAATGGAATATAAAAAATATTAGGGAGAAGGTGAAGCAATAATTTTATGCTGGAGAAGTCCGGTGAGGAGTCTTCTGATAAAAACTAATTGCTAAACCGCTCCATTAAATGTCATTGTATATCAATATAAAAATTTTGCCTAATTCATTTTAGGCAATAGTCGAAAAATAACAGAGTATTTTATTAACAATATGCTTAATAAAATAAAAGTAAATGTTTTAATAAATATTTTTTGAATCAGATATTTTATTAAGTATTTATTTTATTTTAGTTTGTATACTATCTGAGGTTTTTTAGGTGTTACTTTTTTACCAGTTATTTTTCCTTCTTTTGCAAGCCAGCCAATTGCATAAAATGCTTCTTCCCATGGCACACCAGCAAGTTTTGGAATATATGTTGCATCAATTTCTTGACAGGTGTTCAAAATATTCCATACTTTTCCAGCATTCTCTCCAATATAATTATTCCAATTTGTTTCGCCTATATTATAGGTATTATTATCAAAATATATTTTATTTTCTTTTGCAAGCCAACCAATTGCTGTATAAAAATCTTCTTTTGGTAGTCCAGTTGTCTTCATAAGTTTTGTTGGAGTTTGTGGTCCTTGTTTATTTATTATATGCCAGATTTTTCCAGCATTTCTTCCATAAGTTTCAGTAATATTTCCCATATTTTTATCCCGTCCTATATATCATAAATATAGTATTAGGTTAAAAACATTATCTATTTTCAAAAAGTATATTTGGTTGAATCTTTAATAAGAATAAAACAACAAATCTAAATTATTTTTTAATATAGACAGATAGTAATAAACTTAAATTATTGATATATATTATAAAAAAACATATTCAGTATACAGATCAAAGTAATGCTAAAATAAATATATATTTTTATATATCTATTGCTTTATTTCCTAGATATTTATCTTTTTTCTTTATTGTTTTAATTCTTTTTTCAACAATATCAAGATCTATAATTCCCGAATTATAAGCCTCAAAAAAAGTAAGCGCATCTATACTATACAACGAATTTTCACACATCATATGAAACTCTGTACAAGCAGTGTTTTTAACTTCTTTAATTACATCCTTTGTAATCTTTGATGTAAAATGAAAATCTTCAGAAAGAAAAATATCTACTCCGTTCTTTAAATTTGTAACAAGAATATTACAATCATTTATTATATCATCTTTCTTTACACCATGATGTTTTTGCATAGACCTTATACAAACCTTTCCAAAAGCTGATGAAAAAAACCTATTTTTAAAATCAATAACATTTGCTTTTGAACCTTTTATCCTTTTAATCGCTTTTTTATATTGTTGTTTAGAAATTCGATCCCAAACACGAAGTTGTTCAAGTTCAGAAACTACAGTTGAAGTTAGAAAACAAGGTATATTATCCTGTTTAATGATTCTAATATCTTCATCAACTATTGGTTTATAACTTAACAAAAACGAAGTATCAAAAGATATGCTTCTAATCTTTATTTTTACCATATCATATATAGAATAAAAACACTTGATATAATAATATGGATTTATAAAATAATGAATAATATACATATTTAATGAGGAGTTAGATTATTATGCCAGAATTTAGTCAAGGTGTTGGAGGTTTTCAAGAATTAACAAATCATTTATCTCTTGAAAAAATATTAAGTGGGGATTTTTCAGGAGTTTTAGCACTTTTTTATTTAGCAATTTTAATTGCAATATATTCGATAATAATATATAATTTCTATCGTTATATTGCAAGGAGAGACTGTTTTAAACCAAGTGATAAAAAACATAGCACAGCAATTAGTTGTTTGAAATATTTCTTTTTATTTCCATTTATTGCCGTAATTTTCTTTATGGGATTTTCAATGATGTTATTGTTCCTTGCAAAAGATATATCTATCAGTGTTGTCCTTTCAACCTCATTTGCAATAGTTCTTGCAATAAGAATTACATCATATTATACAGAAGATTTATCAAGAGATGTTGCAAAAATGTTGCCTTTTGCTCTTCTTGGTGTTTTTCTTGTAAGTCCATCATTTTTTGAGTGGAGTGCAATAATGGACAAGATAAATCAAATACCAGAATTAGTAAATCTTGCAGTTCAATTTATTATTTTTATAATTATAATTGAATGGATTTTAAGAATACTATTAAATGTCAGATATAGAATTTTTCCACCAAAAGTACAAAAGGAAGTTTCAAAATAATATCTTCTTTCTTTTTTTTGAATAATTTTTTAAACATTAAATTGTTTCTTTTGTATTAAAAGGTGAGTGGAGGTATGTTTGATTTAGGTGTATTTTGTTTTTCAGGACTATTAATGTTGATCATATTTTTAGTACTATACTTTCTTATTGGTATAAGAATTATCACACCTCGACAGAAAGGATTAAAAGAACGATTAGGTAAATATAAAAAAACTTGTGACCAAGGTTTTCATTGGATAATACCTCCTATCGAACGATTAATAAAAGTGGATATAACTGAAAACATGGTTGATGTCGAGCCACAAAAGATTATTACTAAAGATGATTTAAACGCAACAGTTGATGCAGTTGTCTATTTTAGGGTAATTGATCCAGTTAAAGCAATGTATAAAGCACAGAACTATAAAGCACAAATAACGAGTCTTGCAAGAACCACACTTAGAGATATCATTGGAAAAATGACACTTACTGAAGCAAACAGTAAAAGAGATACTCTTAACTCTATCTTGGAAAAAGAACTTGATAAACAAACTGATGCCTGGGGTATTGATGTAATAAGAGTAGAGCTTCAAAGAATCGAGCCACCTTCTGATGTTCAACAAGCAATGAACAATGTAGTAATTGCTGAAAGAGAAAAAAAAGCTGCAATAGATTTTGCAACAGCAACTGAAACCAAAGCTGATGGAGAACGAAGAGCTGAGATAAAAAAAGCTGAAGGAACTAAACAAGGACTTATTCTACAAGCAGAAGGCCAATCAGAGGCAATTAGAAAAGTTGCACTTGCCGAAGCTGACAAAATTGAAAAAATAAATACTGCGATTCAGAAATTTTTCAAAAACGAAGCGCAGATTTATAAAAAACTTGAAACTGTTGAAAATTCCCTAAAAGATGGAACAAAGTATGTAATTGATCCAAATACAAATATAACAAATGTTATTGCAGAAAGTATGGCTGGGATAGTTCCAATACAGGAAATAAAAAAAGAAAATAAAAAACCATAATCTTCTTTCTTTTAGGTTTTAATATGAAAAAAGAATGCGATCGATGCGGAGCAAAATTCGATGATTTATACGATACAATTGTAACTTTTGATTATGCAGAACCAGGTCGTGGTAAACCAGGTCATTATCATCTCTGTCTTAATTGTAGAAAAGAACTTATCAAATGGTTTAAGAGTAATATATAATTGATAATAGTTTCAATCAACTAATGTTTATATTTTTAGACAAAAAATTTGAATACCCATATTGCATGTGGGAAAAAACACAATTTCTGATAATAATATTAATCTATATTGTTTTCAGGGGGAAATAATTGAAAAATATAAAGATAAAAGGAGCACGAGAACATAATCTAAAAAATATTAATCTAGAGCTACCTAGAGATAAGTTTATCGTAATTACAGGTCTCTCCGGATCTGGTAAATCAACACTTGCATTTGATACAATATATGCAGAAGGTCAAAGACGATATGTTGAATCTCTTTCAGCATATGCCCGACAGTTCTTAGGATTGATGCACAAGCCAGATGTTGATAGCATTGAGGGACTTTCACCAGCTATTTCAATTGAGCAAAAAACAACAAGTAAGAATCCAAGAAGTACAGTAGGAACAATAACAGAAATATATGATTATTTAAGACTTCTTTATGCGCGAATAGGAACTCCATATTGTCCTGATCATAATATAAAAATTGAAACTCAAACTCCTCAAAAAATTGCAAAAAGAATAAGTGAAGAACATATCGGGATGATTACTATACTTTCACCAATTATTCGCCAAAAAAAAGGTACTTATGAGCAACTATTTAAAGATTTGAATCAAGAAGGATATTCCCGGGTAAGAGTTGATAAACAAATATTTAGAACAGATGAAAAAATAACACTTGATCGCTATAAAAAGCATGATATTGAAATAGTTATAGATCGAGTAAAAACAAGTGATAAAACAAGACTCACAGAAGCATGTGAAAATGCATTGAGAAAATCTGATGGACTTCTAATAATAATTGATAAAAATGAAAATGAAAGAATATATTCATCAAAAATGACTTGTCCTAAATGTGGCATGGTTTTTGAAGAATTACAACCCAGGATGTTTTCATTTAATAGTCCTTTTGGAGCTTGTAAGACTTGCCATGGTTTAGGCATAAAAATGGAATTTGACCCAGATTTAATAATACCTAATAAAGATCTTTGTATTGCTGATGGTGCAATTAGACTTTATAAAAGTGTAATAGATGGATGGAGAATTAATTTTTTAGGAGGAATTGCTCAACATTATGGTTTTTCAATATTTACACCAATTAATCATTTATCAGATGACCAATATAATGCTTTAATGTATGGAACAAATGAAAAAATAAATTTTAATATGGTTACAAGAAATGGCGATGCTCAATGGACAGGAAAAAGTACATGGGAAGGACTTATTCCTCAAAGTGAAAGACTATTTAAGCAAACAGAATCAGAATACAGACGTCGTGAACTTGAAAAATTCATGAGAATATCACCCTGTCCAACATGCAATGGTAAACGATTAAAACAAAAAATACTTTCAGTTAAAATTTCTGATAAATCAATCATTGATATAACTGATATGTCAATAAAACAATGCATAGTTTTTTTTAAAACATTGATTCTTACAAAGAAACAAGAAGAAATTGCATGGCAAATATTAAAAGAAATAAAAGCAAGACTTGAATTTCTTGATAAAGTTGGATTAAACTACTTAACATTATCTCGAAGTTCAGGCACACTTTCTGGTGGCGAGGGACAACGTATAAGACTTGCAACACAGATAGGTTCAAATCTTATGGGTGTTGTTTATATCCTTGATGAACCATCTATCGGACTTCATCAGAAGGATAATAAAAAACTGATTAATACTCTTCATAAACTTAGAGACATGGGAAATACATTGATTGTTGTCGAGCATGATGAAGAAACCATTAGAAACGCTGACCATGTAATAGATATGGGTCCTGGTGCAGGACTTCATGGTGGAAAAATAGTTGCTCAGGGAACACCAAAAGAAATTGAAATACATCCGACTTCTTTAACAGGTAAATATTTATCTGGTGAAATGCAAATAGAATTACCTGAAAAAAGAAGAGCATCAGATAAATATATCAATATTTATGGATGTCGAGAGCATAATCTTAAAAATATTAATGTTCACATACCAATTGGTGTTTTAACACTTATCACAGGTGTTTCAGGTAGTGGAAAATCAACACTAGTTTATGATATACTATATAAAGGATTAATGAAAAAACTTCATGATTCTCGAGTAAATCCTGGAGATCATGACGGTATAGAGTTTGATGAAAAAATTGATAAAATAATAGTTATAGATCAAAGCCCAATTGGAAAAACTCCGAGGAGCAATCCAGCAACATATACAAAGGTTTTTGATGAAATAAGAAAACTATTTGCAAAAACACCTGAAGCTCGTCGTCGTGGATACAAACCTGGTCGATTTTCATTTAATGTTAAAGGAGGGAGATGCGAGGCATGCCAAGGTGATGGTTTAATAAAAATAGAGATGAATTTCTTACCAGATATATATATTGAATGTGAAGAATGTAAAGGTAAAAGGTACAATAAAGAAGCCCTGGAAATTGAATATAAAGGTAAAAATATTGCTGAAGTTCTTGATATGAGTGTCGAAGAAGCACTTGACCTTTTTAAAAATCATCCGCTTATCAAAAGAAAATTAGATACTTTATCTCAAGTTGGTTTAGGATATATTAAACTTGGTCAGAGTTCTACAACGCTTAGTGGTGGTGAAGCACAGAGAATAAAACTTACACGAGAGTTATCTAAAAGAAGCACTGGGCAAACAATTTATCTTCTTGACGAACCTACTACTGGTCTTCATTTTCATGATATAAAAAAACTTATTGATGTTTTAAATAATCTTGTTGACAAAGGAAATAGTGTTGTAGTAATTGAACATAACTTAGAAGTAATCAAATCAGCAGATTATATTATTGATCTAGGACCAGATGGTGGAGATCAAGGTGGGGAAATAATTGCAATAGGACCTCCAGAAAAAATAGTTGATGAAAAACGAAGTTATACTGGAGAAGTTTTAAAATCTGTTTTATCTAAGGAAATAAAAAAATGTTTAGTATAAATCATATTCCAACAAACCCTGGTTGCTATCTGTTTAAAGACAAGAATAAAAGAATTGTATATATTGGTAAAGCAAAGAATCTAAAAAAAAGAGTAAAAAGTTATCAAAGAACAAATGATCTTGATCCAAAAACACAATTGATGATTAAAAACATAGAATCTGTTGATTTTGTAATTACTGATAATGAAATCGAGTCATTAATTCTTGAAAATACACTTATTAAAAAATATCAGCCAAAATATAACATTCGTCTCAAGGATGCAAAGAGCCACTCATATATTTTATTGACAAATGAAGAATATCCAAGAGTTTTGATAGCTCGAAGAAAAACTGGAAAAGGAAGGTTTTATGGTCCATTTGTTTCAGCAGCTGAACGTGACTATGTATTATATTTTTTAAGAAAAATATTTTCACTTCGAACATGTAAAAAACTTCCAAAAAAATCATGCCTTAGATATCATATAAACCTCTGTGATGCACCTTGTATTGGATTAATATCAAAAAAAGAATATAATCAAAGAATCGAAAAAGTAAAAATGATACTTAATGGTAAAACAAAACAACTTCTTATAAAAATGCATGAAGAAATGGAAGAAAAAGCAGAAAATAAAGAATTTGAAAAAGCAATAAAGATACGTGATCAAATAAATGCACTTGATCATCTAAGTGAACATCAAAAAATGCAACGAGAGAAAAAATATAATGAAGATATTATAAATTATCAAATAAAAGATGATAATGTATATCTAATGCTTTTTAACATTTATAAGGGAACACTATCAAATAAAAACGATTTTGTATTTGAATATAATGATGATTTTTTAGAAGAATTTATTGTTCAATATTATTCAGAAAATCCTATTCCAAAAGAGCTAATTCTACCAATAAAAATATCAGAATCAATAAAAGATTTTCTTGAAAATAAAAAGAGTAGTAAGGTAAAAATTATAAATCCTCAGAAAGGAGAAAAAAGGCAGCTTCTTAATCTTGTTGAAAAAAACGTTGATATTACTTTTTTTGCAGATTTAGATAAAGTTGAAGCATTAAAATCAAAATTAAAACTCCAAGAAAATCCAGAGGTAATTGAGTGTTTTGATATATCTCATTTATCTGGAACTAGTACAGTTGGCTCGATGGTTCAATTTAGAAACGGTAAACCAGATAAAAATAATTATCGTCGTTTTAAAATCCGTTCTATTGAGGGTATTGATGATACAGGAGCAATAGCAGAAGTTGTTCGCAGAAGATACTCTCGTTTAATAAAAGAAGATGCGGATTATCCTAACCTTATTATTATAGATGGTGGTAGAGGACAGCTAAATTTTTCATTAAAAGAGCTTGAATCTCTTGGATTAAAAATACCAATTATATCCATTGCAAAACAATTTGAAGAAATATATTTACCAGGTATGACAGAACCTTTAAATCTTTCAAAAAAAGATAAAGCATTACAATTTGTTCAAGAAATAAGAGATGAAGCTCATCGTTTTGCAATTAAATATAATAGACTTCTCAGAAAAAAGGAGTTAATCTCATGAATAAGTTTAAACTTATATCTGATATGAAACCTCGTGGTTCTCAACCTGAAGCAATTAAACAACTAGTAAATGGATTAAACAAAGGATTACAATATCAAACACTACTTGGTGTGACCGGAAGTGGTAAAACTTTTTCAATGGCTAAAATAGTAGAAAAAATTCAGAAACCAACCTTAGTTCTTGCTCATAACAAAACACTTGCTGCACAACTTTTTTCAGAATTTAAAGAATTTTTCCCAGAAAATCGAGTTGAGTATTTTGTATCATATTATGATTACTATCAACCCGAGTCTTATATTCCATCAAAAGATCAATATATTGAAAAAGATGCAGATGTCAATCCTAAAATTGAACAGATGCGCCTTTCTGCAACTGCATCTATTATTGAAAGAAGAGACACTATTGTTGTTGCATCTGTTTCATGCATTTATACTGTTGGTGATCCATCTGATTTTAAAAATCTTGGTTATGAAATTAGAAAATATAAAAAAGCAGATAGAGGCGAAATTCTTGAAGCATTTGTTGATATGCAATATGAGCGGAATGATTTTGATATAAAACCAGGGTGTTTTCGTGTAAAAGGAGATACAATTGATATCATACCAGGTTATTATGATAATATAATTAGAATAGAAATGTTTGGAGAGGAAATTGATAGGATTACTGAAATCAATAAATTAACAGGTCAAATTATTGATAATCTTGATTATGTTTATGTTTATCCTGCGAAACATTTTGTAATTGCTGAAGAAAAAAGAAAACGTGCTGTTAAATCAATCAAGCAAGAGCTTGAAGAAAGACTTCCAATTCTTAATATGATTGAAGC
>CAZVNH010000074.1:0-3826 GCA_964628575.1 uncultured Thermoplasmatales archaeon
TAACTGATCTTATGACAGTTAAAGAGCATAAAGATAAAATTAATGGTCTTAATTTTGTCTATATCGGAGACGGTGCAAACAACATGTCACATTCATATCTTTTAGGATGTGCAATTGCAGGTATTAATATCAAAATTGTATCTCCTGAAAAGTATTGGCCAGATGATTTTTATGTCAATGAAGCAAGAAGATTTTGTAATAGTGTTGAAGTTACAGATGAAATAATTGGATCAACTAAAGATGCAGATGTAATAGCAACTGATACATGGGTATCTATGGGAGATGAAGATCAAAAACAGCAAAGACTCAAAGATTTCAAAGGTTATACTATTGATATCAAGCTTATGAAACAGGCAAAACCTGATACTATTTTTTTACATTGTCTTCCAGCTTATTACGATTATGAAGTAACAAAAGAAGTAGCTCATGGACCTCAGAGTGTAATTTTTGATGAAGCTGAAAACCGTATGTGGGCTCAAAATGCAATAATGGTAACCTTATTAAAAAAATAAAAAAGAGGTTTTTAATTTTTTAGAGTTTTTTGTAATTTATTTTTAAAATGGGAATTGAATTCCTTTTACACTCTTTGCTCTTCCCATAAAAAATGTAGTACTTTTTTCAGGGAAAGATTTAGCAAAATATAGATATATCCCTCTAAATCCTCTTAATACTCCTATCTGTCTTCCATGATAAAATCTTGTATTTAATTTAAATGGAGTAAATACAAAAGTTGTACCAGAAGAATATCTCCAGAAGCTAAATCCTTTTGTAAGTTTCATACTACTCTTTTTAAAAGGATTTAATTTTAGACTATGGCCAATACTTGCTACAAACGGTTTATTAAAAAAGTCAAATATTTTATTAAATATTCTTTTGAAAAATCTAGTAAATATATTATTTTTCAAAAAATATTTAAATAGTTCGAAAAGACTTTGAAAACTCCAATCTTCATTTGAATTGATTTTTTCGATAAAATTTGTTATATATTCTTCCAATTGACTTATTTCCTCTTCAGTCATATCAATTGTTTCAGTTGTAATTGATCCATCTTCTTCAATATAAGCTATTTCAATTGATGAGGTTGTTATATTTTGATTTTTTTCATTTTTATCATTTGCTTCAACAATGTTGAATGTCATTACTACAAGGAGTAATACCACCCAAATTGCTATGGCTTTTCTTTTTATTTTCATTCTTCTCCACCTATAATATATCTATTGCATGTAAAGCAAATTAATATAACGACTCGCTGAATAGATAAAAAAATGATTATTGATATCATAACAATCATTTATGTCAAGAAAGAAACAATTTTACTATTTTGATATTTTTTGTTTCATTTTATAAATAATATGACGTTTATTATATCAAAAGGTTTTTTATAATATAATGACATATTATAAATTATGGTAACTATAAGTCATATAGTCAGTAAGCTTGTTGATGAAAAAATATATCTTTATGAAGCAATTAGTAAAAAAATTGCCTCATATGGGTCAGTAGCAAAACAATTAAAACCAGAAATAGAACAAGAATTAGGAAAAGAAGTAGACCATTCTGCGATAGTTACTGCTCTTAGAAGATATTCTGAAAAGATAAATAAAAAATTTCCAGATGTGAAATTCAATTCAAAATATGCAGAAGTAAATTTAAAAACACATATTATTGACATAAATGTATTGAAAACTCAGGAGTTATTTGATAAACTTAAAAGATTTTATGATGTAGTAAATTTTGAACGAGGCGATATATTACATATCATTTATGGAAGAAGTCATGTTGCTATTGTTACAAACGAACGGTATAAAGAACAAATTTTAAGATTACTACAAAACCAAAAAATAAAAAAAATAGAAGAAAATCTTGTTGCTCTTACATTTACAGTTGGTAAAAAACGTATTGATAAACCAGGTGTAATATTTCAAATAACAAGAAGTCTTGCTTGGGAAGACATAAACATAATTGAAATTATATCAGTTGATCTAGATATCGCATTTATTATTGATAAAAAAGATGCAATAAAAGGATATAATGCTTTAGAAAGATTAATTATGTAATAGTCAAAAAAATTTCTTTATGATAAAATTTTATTTAATTTGCCAGTTTTATTAGCATATTTGATTTCTTGTGCTATACGTCTACCTGTTGATAGATCAGGTTGTATCATCTCTGAATAGGGTGAACCAGCGATATATGGGTTTGTACCTGCTACTATTCGAGCGGATATTTCAAAAACCTTAAACTTAAGTTCTTCAGTAACAACTGTTTCAAGACAGAATGATCCTATTATTCCTCCAAATAGTTTAATACTTTTTTCAACAACTGTCTCACCCATCTCAAATACTTTTGGAAGAAGAGATTCACGCATAACAATTGGAATGTTACCTGTTACAACAAATGTTGGATGAATGCCTATTTCTTCAAGTTCATGAATGCTTCCAATTCGTTGAACTTCATCAATAGTTGTTTCATCACGACGATCCATTGAAAGAAGTTGTAAACTTCCTTTACTTAATTTATATGAATCATTTTGAATAGGACTATAGAAATAATGAAGATAATAACGAGTTCCCATCACAAACTCTTGAATAACATAGGATTTTCCTCTTTTAATACGACGTTTAAATTCATCATATGTTTTTGCAATAAAGAAATCCTTACCACCCTTCGCACCATGATATTTAACTATTACAGGCTGCTCAATGAAATGCGGATCTTCTATCTCTTTTGGCATGATTAGACCTGCACCTTCTAACCATTCACGCTCCATTTTTCTATCTGATTCCCACTTCAATACACTACGATTACCAAAAGTTGGAAGATTAAGTTTCATAAAATTATCTGCACCTAAATACTCAACAAAACTTCCATGAGGAATAACAATTACATTTTTTTCGCGGAGTTCATCTGTATATTTTAAGATATCTTTATACTTATCAACAATGAAAAAATCATCTGGTTTACCTAAAGGAAATGCATCATAAAACTTCTTTTTTTCACCTATACAAATCCCAATAGTTTTAAAACCCTCTTTTCTTGCACCATTAAAAATTTGAAGGGAAGAATGAGAACAAACAGTCGCTATTCTAAGGTTTTTCTTATCATAAGACGTAAGCATGTCGTCTATATTTATTTCAGTCATAAAATCGACACCCTTACACCTCTTGAATAACTGATGGTGTTTTAATATTTTCGATGCAGAGGTAAATTGGTAACATTTGTACAACAACGTATTAAAACCAAGAAAACAAAGTTTTATATGATTATTATGTTAATAGTCGGCCAGGTAAACAGCAAAGAAGAAGCAAATGAGATTTCTTTTATAGCTAAACTTTTTATAGTAGGCCAGCGTGCAAGAGATCTTGCAAATGAAAATAAAAATAATAAATAAATTAGATTTTAAAAAGTTTACAATATTTTTTTAAATAAATATTTTTATGATATTCACTTTTAAAATCAAGTTTATTAAAAAACTTTATTTAGTTTTATTTACATCTTTAAAAAAAGGTGGTTAATCTGGTATATCTAAAATTCTATGGTGGAGTAAAAGAGATAGGTGGAAACAAAATCCTCTTAGAAGACAATGGTACAAAAATATTTCTTGACTTTGGAATGAGTTTTAAAAGAAGAGGTAACTATTTTGAAGAATTTTTAAATCCACGTTCAGCAAATGGTATTGGAGACTTTCTAGAACTAAATCTAATACCAGATATTAATAGAATATATAGAGATGATTTACTAAAACATCAAGGTAGAAAACCAGAAGAACCTGACGTACAAGGTGTATTACTTTCACATGCTCATGCTGATCATGCAAACTATATTT
>CAZVNH010000074.1:3836-9440 GCA_964628575.1 uncultured Thermoplasmatales archaeon
AACAAAGCAGAAGAGAAATAGAAAACGAAGTAATCGAATATAAAAAAAGACCGAGCTATAAAAAAAATTATAGAGACCCGCCTATTGAGAGAACTTTTAATACATTTAGAACAGGTGAAAAGATAAAAATTGATGACTTAGAAATAGAGCCGATTCATGTTGATCATTCGGTGCCGGGGGCATACTCTTTTGTAATATATTCATCGGAAGGTCCAATAATTTACACTGGCGATCTAAGATTGCATGGTAGACATAGCCATTTAACAGAAGATTTTATTAACAAAAGCATAGAACAAAAGCCAATAGCAATGATTACAGAAGGAACAAGAATAGAAACAAGTAGAACAAATGAATCAGAAGAAAAAGTTTATAATAAATCCATAAAAAACCTTGAAAAAAATAAAAAATTATCAGTCGTTGATTTCAACTTTAAAGATGTAGATCGTTTTACAACATTTTATAATATTTCAAAAGCACTTAATAAAAAACTTGTAATTAGTTTCAAACATGCTTGTTATCTCGAGCGTTATCATAAAGATAAAAAATTAAAAAGTCCAGATAGTAGAGATGAAAATATTCTGATTCTAAAACCAAAAAGACAAACAGGAACCTATATCGATGAAGATTATACAGATTACTATATCAAAAAAAGACTTAATTATCCAAATATTAAAACTGCTGAGGAAATAAGAAAAAAACCTCAAGAGTACATAATTGTTTTAAATTTCTGGTATCTAAATATGCTTGTTGATCTAAAACCAAAGAATGGAATGTACATCCATTCACTTTCAGAACCTTTCAACGAAGAAATGGAGATATCATATGAGCGTATGGTAAACTGGATAATGCATTTTGATATGAATTTTGTTCAATCCCATTGTTCAGGACACATCAATGGTTATGATCTAAATAACATGATAGACAAGATAAAACCAGATTTATTATTTCCAATTCACTCTGAGAAACCTGAGCTTTTTAAATATGATAAAACAAAAACAATTAATGTTTGTGAAGGAGAAAATTATAAACTTTAAAAACTGTTGAATGTTTTCAACAATGAACCGGTAAACATGAAATATGATTATTTGTTTAAATTTGTTGGACTTTGTGGCGTTTTAGTTTTTTTTGTAGTTTTAATAAGTATAATTTTTTCAATAAATATGAGTCCATGGTTCAGCTGGACTGAAAATGCATTAAGTGATCTTGGAAGACCAGAAGGGGCATCAACTTTTTTTAATGCAAATATTGCATTAGCAGGATTATTATTATGTATTTTTTCTTTTGGTTTATTAATTGTTTTAACAGAGGATAGTGTCGGACCTACTATGCTTGGTTTCAGTTCGATATTTCTTTTTGGAGTTGGAATCAATCCTTTACCAAGTCAAGAGCATGTTATTTTATCATGTTGTTTTTTTATAGCATTTCCATTAGGTTTTTTAGCCTTAGGATATAATTTATTTAAAAAAGAACATGATTTTCAGAAAAAAATGGGTAAATTTGCAATTGGAATTGCAATGATATCCTTCTGCACACCAATATTTCTATTGTTTTTAAAAGGAATTGCAATTCCCGAGTCTGTAGTTATTTTTCCTGGACTTTTTTGGTGTTTTGTATATGGCTTTAATTTGTTTACAGAAAAAGAATATATTTAAATCTATATTATATAATAAAAATATCTAATTGTTATAATTTTGTATATTTTTATTGCTTTTTTGTTATATATAAAAGGAAAAGTGTTTAAACTATAAAATTATAGTATGTCAATACAATTTGTCAACCCCCTGAGGAGGTTTCAAAAAATGACAAGTATATATGATTATAATAAAAAAAAAGATGAGCAAACAATGATCGAGACAGATACAGGTAAACGTAAAAAAGAGCAATATATTGAAAATCTTAGAGAGGGCGATGTTGTAAATGATATATTTGCCGTTAAAATAAAGAATCCTCCTCGTCCCTATAAACGTGGTACATGGTTCGGACTTGTAATAACTGATAAAACCGGTGAAATCACCCTGAAATACTGGGGTGGTGACAATAAGGAGCGTGTTAAACGACTTTATGATAGTTTCAAACCAGGTGATGTTATACAAGTTCGTATTGGTAATGTTGAACTATATGAGGATAAACCTCAGATTTCTATTAACGAAACATCTGGTGGTATTAGAAGATGTGGTCTTAATGAATATGATGTTTCTGATTTTATTCCATCACTTGATGAGGAAAGAATAAATGATTTATTTGATACAATCCTTGGATATATAAAGGAAATTGAAAACGAGCAACTTAGAAATCTTTTAGATTTATTTTTTATGGATAAAGAATTTATTAAGGAATTTAAGCAAAGTCCTTCTGCTATGACACATCATCATAACTATGTAGGTGGAAATATCGAGCATACTGTTGGTGTAATTCGTCTCTGTAAAAATGTTTGTGAGATGTATCCAAATGCAAACCTTGACCTTGTAATAACTGGTGCCATTCTTCATGATGTTGGAAAGTTGAAAGAGTATGTTAGTACTGCATCTATTGAAAAAACCGATATCGGTAATTGGATCGGACATATTGTAATGGGTGATCGATGGATTCGAGAGAAAATAAATGAATTGAGAAAAAACGGAAAAGACTTTGACTCAGATCTTGAAAATAAGATATGTCATATAATTCTAAGTCACCATGGTCGATACGAATATGGCAGTCCACGTATGCCAAAAACTGTGGAGGCAATGATAGTACATCAAGCAGATATGATGGATTCTCAAGTAAAAAACTTTATACAAAACATTGAAGAAGGACGAAAAACAAGTGATGATAACTGGGCTTTTATATGGGACCCTGACATTGGTCAGAAACGATCAATGTATCTTGGTGAGGAGTAAAATTTGAAAAAAGATATTCTTGATATTTTATGTTGTCCAATATGCAAAGGTAATCTTGAGCTTACAATTGAAAAAGAAGAAAAAGATGAGATAATTAAAGGTTTTTTTAGTTGCAAGAAATGTAAAAAAAACTATACAATTGAAGAAGGTATACCAAATCTTTTACCCCAATAATTTAATTATATAATATACTAACAAAAATCTTCTAAATAAAATCTTCAATATCCTTAACAATGTTATTTGATTCTTCCAAATCTTTAATGTATTTTTTAAAACGAGTTGCCCTTTTATCAAGTATTACTGCAACTCCTTTATCATTTTCATTACGAATCAATCGGCCAATAGACTGAAGAAGTTTACGAGCGGTTGGTGCTTCAACAGTATATTCCCATCCCTTGTTAAATTTTAGATCATAATATCGCTGCAGGCCACGTTGACGAGCTGTTGGTTTTGGATATGGAATACCAACAATTACTGCAATCTCAAGCTGCTTTGCAGGAAAATCCATACCTTCGCTGATGCGACCGCCCATTACGCTAAAAAGTGCTGCACCATCACTATCATTATCTCCATAATCCTTGAAATCTGATACTAGATCCATCAGAGCACTTTGAGACATCTTTTGCTCTTCAAAAAAGACACAACGGTTTATCTTACAAATCTCTTCATTTCGACGGAAGGTTGACATAATATTAAAACTTGGGAAAAAAATCATAGTGTTTTTAGGAAAACTATTACAAATACTACTGACATGTTTTATCATTCGATCCATTATTTTATCATCTTTCATCATTTCATCATATTTAGTTGTAACATCTGATACATACAAAATCTTACGATTTTTGGTTGGAAATGGAGATTTGAAACCAATAAGCTCAGTATTATCTGATAAACCAAGTGAGTCACGATATTCCTCTAATGGTTCTAGTGTTCCACTCATATGTATTGATGAATGAAAATCTCTAATAATCTCTGTTCCAACCGAAGGATCAAGGCAAAATGCCTCAATATGCGGGTTTTTTCCAGAATTTGCATCTACAACAAGTTTTGCATATTGATCCATTTCAAGACTAATCCAAACATCTAGAAAAAGACCAAGACTGTGTAAAAAAGAACGAGGGAGTTTTCCTTCTTTTTGTCTATATTCCTGAATCTTTTCACCATATGCTGTTAGATCACCGATTACATCATGTAATGTTTTACTTGTAACTTTTAATCGTGACATTAGCTCTGTTTCAAACTCATGAGAAGGAATAAATGCATCCACATTTTTTACACTTCCTGCACGAATTCCATTTTCCATAATTCTATAAACATATGTATCACGTAAATCACCAACAATTTCATTTATCATCTTGCAAAAACTTGAAACTGTAAAACGACCATCAAGTATTGTTGGATCGCCATATTTTTCAGCTTCAGCTATACAGTTATTAATCATAAATAAACTAAGCTGAGAGGAATATAGATCCCTGATATAATCTGGTAGATTATGGGCCTCATCAACAACTAAAATAATATCATCCTCAGGAACATTGATATGATCAAATAGCATATTTCTTATCATCAAATCAAAAACATAGATATATGGAACAACTACAACTTTTGAATCCTTCATCAATTGCTTGTTAAGTTCATATGGACAGAGCTTTCTTTTTTCACAATATTCAATAAATTCCTCTGCTGTTGGAAGATTTTCTTTAAACCAGTCTATTGCACTTTGGGTTTTTTCTTTGTTAAGAAAGTTTCTGTAAAATATACATCCAAGATCTTGGTTTTTTGATTTTGCTTTCTTTTTTTCACTTGAGCATATCTTTGAAAGTTCTTCTGCGGTTCCCTTTGAGTAATCAGGATTATTTTTTGCTAGAATGCACATATTTCCTCTTCCTTGCATTCCAACAGCTGTAAGTTTTTCCTTTAGTTCTTTATTTTTATTTCTAATTTCCCTTAGTTCAAGAATAACTTGTCTTTGTTGGGCATTTGTTCGTGTTGTATAGATAATTTTTTTATTATTTGCAAGAGCATATTCAAGTGTTGAAGATAATGTGCAAATTGTTTTTCCCGAGCCTGTTCCTGATTCAAAAACTATGTTTTCTTTATTTTTTAATATTTTTTTAATTGTCTGCATTATAGCAATTTGATTTTTACGTGGAGTATATGGAAAAAGATTCATAGAATAATCTTGGGAATACTGAATATAGATAAAAAGAGTTACTATGACTATGCTGAAAGTATTTAATAAATAGATATTATTTCATAAAATAGATATGGTTTCAAAACCTTTTAATGAGATAAAAAAAAATCTTTTAAAACAATTACCTGATAATGTAGGAAGATTTATACCTTCAAAATGGGAGAAAGTGGGTGATGTTGTAATAATTGTTCTTCCACCTGTTTTAAATGATTATATAGAAATTATCGGAAAAACTTATGCTAATATTCTTGGCGCAAAATCTGTATTAAATGACTTTGGTGGAATAACTGGCTCTTTTAGAAAACCAAATGTTGAGCTTATTTATGGAGATAAAGATACTGTAACAATCCATAAAGAAAATGGAATACGTTTCAAGCTTGATCCAAGGAAGGTTATGTTTTCCTCTGGAAATATGGATGAACGTATTCGTATGTCAAAAGTTTCTAATGTTGATGAAGTTGTTGTAGATCTTTTTGGAGGTATTGGATATTTTTCAATTCCAATAGCTGTTTATAGTAAACTTAAAAATAT
>CAZVNH010000075.1:0-9416 GCA_964628575.1 uncultured Thermoplasmatales archaeon
ATCAACTATTACATAAATTTCGTTATTTTCTGCAACATTTATTATATCTATTTCATCTTGTGCAGAAAGACTTTGAGGTGGTCCGTAAGAATATGCAATATCAAGTCCTAACCATTCTAAAAAATCTTTTTGCCAACTCATACATATAATCTTCTTATTTTGGTATCCTTTTGCTTGAATCATTTGTAATAATTCATTTGATTTCTGGTCGATTTGTGTAAGATAGTTTTGAGCATTATCTTCGATTATTGATTTTTTATCAGGCAATAGCTTTGATAAATTGTTTGATAAACATTCAACATAGGATTTTGCACCTGTTGGTATATTCCATTCTCCTAAATCACTGCATTCGATAATTTGGTAATTAGAATTATAAGAAAGAGGTGTAGAAAGCCAGTGTTCCATAGCAGGATTTCCTAATGATATTATAATATCTGCTGACGTAATTAATTCAATATCACTAGGTGTCGTATCATAAAAAGCTGGGCAAACACCGGATGGCATAATATACTCAATTGTTACATTCTCAGTTATAAGATTTGATGTAAAATCAGCTAATGCACTATTTGTACAAACGATTTTTGTATCTTCTTCAGCTGATGTAACTGTTGAAAAAATTGAAAAGCAGGTTAGTAAAAATATAATCAACTTTATTTTATTTATAGTAACACCTTTTTTTATATTGTAACACTGCTAAACAAAATATAAATTATAAACTTTTTGGTAGCAAAAAATTTAAATTCGTGCTACGAATATCTGTTAAACGTGTTACTATGACAGAAAAAATTGTAAGATTTGGAGTTTCAATCGAGCCAGATTTAATAAAAAAATTTGATATAATGATCAAAAAAGAAGGATACACAAACCGAAGTGAGGCATTAAGAGATCTAATTAGAAAAAATTTAATCAAGCATGATAACAAAAATCCAAATACAAAATCAATAGGAACTCTTACAATGATCTATGATCATCATACAGGAAACTTAACAAATAAATTACTGGACCTCCAACATGACCATCATAATGAAATACTATCGACGACTCATATTCATATAGACCATCATAATTGTTTGGAAGTATTAGTTTTAAAAGGAAAAACAGGTAATATAAAAAAATTAGCAGATAATATTAAATCATTAAAAGGAATAAAACATGGAGAACTGGTAATTACTAAAAGTTCACCGTGATTACTATGTTTCTTTATTCATCGCCTCATTAAGATCTTTTACAAATTGTTTTACATCGACACCATGAACAGCTGCTATATCCTTTATTTTTTCAAAAGATGCAGCAATACAGCCTATGCATCCCATGTTGTATTTCATAAAAACAGGTACAACTTCAGGATGTTTATCAATAACTTCACGTATATTCATATCTTCAGTGATTTCTCCACATGTCATATTATACACCTATTTGTAAACATAGGTTAACGTTATTTTAAATATAATATTTACCTATCTAAAAAAATTAGACTTCTTGGATTTAAAGTCTTGGAGAACTTGAAACAATCATTTTAAATAAATTTATAATAGTAGAGAAAAAATTTAGTTGATATGATCTTACTTTGTTTCTTCCATCAGGATTGATACATGGAAAATTATCAAAATTTTCCCCACCATTTATTTTATATGGTTTATCCCAAGTTTTTAGATCTAAATTAGGTTTTCCATCAGGATATTTCTCTTTATAATCATCCCAGTAATTACCTTGATTACCATCATCCCACTGATTTATACCGTTATCATAAACATGATTTTCGTTATTCAAAAAATTATTATGATAAATTTTATTGTTAAATGACGATGTAGCAAGTATACCCATGGAATTATCTTTAATTGTATTATCAATTATCGTATTATCAGATGATTCTCTAATATTAATTCCCCATCCATTGCTATATTTCATAAATATATTGTTAAAAATATGATTATTATTTGAATTTTTAAGATAAATTGCACTTATTCTATCATTATCATTTTCACCTGTTAAAGTAAAATTACTAATTTCTATTCCATTTATATTAACAACAGAAATTTCTCCACTGATTATTGTGGATGTTTTTTCCTTTCCTTTTAAAGAAATTATTCTATCAATTATTAAATCAGATTCATAGATTCCACTATTAACATAAACAGTATCACCTATTCCTGCTGAATCAATTCCATCTTGAATATATTGATATGGATTATCTTCTGAGCCTGTCCATGGACCATTTATATTACTATTATCAATGATAATATCGTTATTTTGTTTATTAATGATAATCCAGATTTTATCAAAGTAGATACCATTATTTGTAATTACTTTTAATCTAATTGTATATAATCCATCATCAAGTTGAGAAACTGGAAAAGTTGCTAATTTTCCATTTTGAACCTGACTAGATGAAGAGCATATTTCTATATAATCATTATATAAAGGACTTATTCCTTTTGCATAATCTATTACAAATCTTTGAAAAGAGCTGCAACTTGCATTACCATTTATTTCTATATCATTATCAGTTTCTATACCATGCAATGGATTAGAAATTATAATATTAACTTGATTAGAATCCCTTAAAAGTGCTTCATATGCATTTATTCTTCCTTTTCCTAGATTAGCACAAGGTGTGATTTTATCTACAGAGTTAATTAAAATATCTTTAATCTGACGGTTTGACAAACTCGAGTTTTTTGATAAAATAAGTGTCGCAATACCTGATACAATAGGACATGACATACTAGTTCCTGAAGCAATATAGTAGTCTTTATTAATTATATGGCTTCCACCATCATCATACATGTCAGTGTCTTTAGCTCGAAGAGATAATATATTAACCCCAGGTGCTGCTATATCAACATATTGGCCATAGTTAGAAAATGATGCTTTTTTATCATACTCATCTGTTGCACCAACAGATATTACATTTTCATATGATGAGGGAATATGAAAAGCTTCGCAATTTTCATTACCTGCAGAAGCAATTAATAATACACCTTTATTATACGCATAGTTACATGCATCTTCGATTGACTTGACTTCACCATATCTTCCAAAACTAAAACTAATGATATCTGCACCATTGTCTGCTGCGTAATGAATAGCATTTATAATATCATCTGTTTCAAATTTTCCTGCAAGATTTGATAAAAATTTGATTTTAAAACCTGCTTTCACCGGCATTATTTTACATTGCCAACTTACACCAGTAATCCCAATATTATTATTTCCAACAGCTCCAACTATACCTGCACAATGTGTCCCATGACCCAAAACATCTAAAGGATCACCATCAGATTCAACATAATCCTCATCTGGATATAACTCATATTCTGGAGGTAAATAGGCATTAACATTTATATCAACAAAATCATGACCAGGATTACCGTTTTGATCGTGCCAAATATTATCAATAATATCTATATGGTTATAATCAACACCAGTATCAATAATTGCAACTACAGTATCTGAACTTCCTGTTTCTATATCCCAAGCGTCAGGAGCATGTATATCATATTTATTTAATTGATTTAAGGCCCATTGATTGCTAAAATAGGGATCATTTGGAGTTTTACATGTTTGAAAAAGATAGTTTGGTTCTGCATATATTACAGCTTGATTCTTGTTATATTGATTTGCAATATTCTGTATATCAATATCTTTTGAAAATTCGAATTTGTATAAATTACTTGTTAGTGTATTAATATTTTCATGAAGAATCTTTTTAACATTATTTATACCAAATTCTTTGTTTAATAAATCGATTGTTGGAATTCCTATTGATAAATCTTCATTAACATTAATGGATACTTTTGAATCAAATTTTACAATTAATTCACCTAAAACATATTCTAATTCATTAAAATCTGATTTTTCTACCAATAAATTCAAATTTTGATTATTATTTAAATTTTCTCCATAAACCAATGAAAAAGAAATACTATTAAAAAGCAATAATAAAACCATTAAATGGAAAAATATCTTCTTTTTCATTTCTCATCACAATATTTATATTAATATATAAATTAAATTCAATATATATAAAATTTGTGTATAATTTAAAGAATAAATAACAATGTGAGGAGAATAACCGGACGGGGCTTTCCAGGGAGGAGGGGATGGAAAAATTATGCGGATCACTCAACTCTGAGGGTACCGCCCGGTTGGGATTATAATCTGAAATATCATTATGAATATATAAATAAAAAATATAGGTCATTAAAAGTATTAAATTGGAGTCCTTAGAATGATTTATTAAAGGATACTTTTTCTACTTTTAATGTAGTAAATATTAATAGTTTAAATATCAAATAAAACTTGAACATGAAATGGTTTTTTATTCTTTACTTCAAGCATGTGATATGTAACTGCTTTAATCTCAGTTCCAACCTTATGCTTTGATATATCAAGTTTTTCACCAAAAACCTTAGCATTTATTTTTTTATTTTTTTCATCAAGATCTATTTTAAAAAAACCAAATACAATATTTTTTGCACTATGAAGAAATAACAATTCAGATAACCAATCAACAAGTAATTGATCAAGTTCAGGTGCATTTAGTTGTATATCATATTGACCAACTGACTCGATTTCTGAGCTATCAGTTATAATATCAAACATTCCCTTTGCTACATTTTCAAATGCTTCTGCAAGAGTTTTTCCATATGCTTTTACACCAACATCTGCTGTATGATCAATCAACTCATATGTTTTCATAAATTATAATCCTTCCTTATGCTTCTTTATAAAGAGTGATATAGTTTAAACTATTCATTTGTTGTAAAAAAAGATATAATCTCTGATTAATATCTTCGTCATCAGGATACTTTTTTTGAAGAATCTCAAGAATATGTTTAACAGTTTTTTTTCCATCACAATTTTTCCAAACAATTGTTCCTATCTTATCCATCTTTGCTATAAAATTATCATCTTTTCTTACAATTTTACAAAGAGATTTACCAAGATTTCCTTTGAACTTTGGTATAATTATTTCAACAAAACCCTCTGTATTTATCTTCCATTCATAGTCTTCCCGTTTTGGTGTATATCTCAGGAATTCATCTTCTGTTGGAAGTTGATATTTTGGTTTTTTATTCTTTCGACGTATTAGCAAAGATTTCCCTCAATGGGATATATGCTAGAAGAGCTGCAATAAATAACCAAATGATTATTGCAGGTAGAGCAGGTGCATGAGCAAATATCTCTAAGTTAATGCCTCCAATTATTAAAAAGGCAACAATTACACCCATCAATGCTTCTCCAGCTATTAACCCAGCAGTGAAAAGCAAACCTGTTCTTATAATCTTTTCTTTTGGTTTCACATCTGTCTGCTTGATTGCAAGATCCCATTCACTGATTTCTTCTTCTTCAGCAGAACCATATTTCTTCTCTATGAATCTATTTGTAATTGCTCTAACTATTCCTCCAAAAAATATTGGAACACTTAGCGTAAATGGTAGATATATTCCAATTGCAACAGGTAGAACTGGTAGATCAATTAAAATGAGAACAAATGCAAGAACAGCTCCTGCAAGAACAAATGGCCAGACCATTTCTCCACCAAGAACTCCTTTGACAATACCTGCCATTAGAAACGCTTGAGGTGCAGCAAGATCTGGACTGCCTATTTTATATGCTTGGTCAAGAGCTGATACAACAAGTGCAAGAATTGGAGCTGCTGCAAGTACACCTACCATCTCTGCAACTTGTTGTTTTTTAGGAGTTGCTCCAATCATCTGACCGCAAGTCATAGATTGAAGCACATCTCCTGAAATCGCGGCAGCACAACAAATAACAGCAGCAATTAATATTGCTATACCATAAACATGAATATTTCCAGATAAACCAAATCCAAGTAAAATAAGAGATGTAATTAGTAAAACTGAAACAGTTACACCAGAAATTGGATTATTTGATGAACCTAACAGTCCTGCCATGTATCCAGCGATTGCGCTTGCAACAAACGCAAATAGAATCGCAAAAACAGCCATGATAATGGAAATAGACCACATACCATCAGAAACAAAACCATAAAGCAAAAATACTGGAATAGTAAGTAATCCAATTGTTAGAAAAACCCATTTAAAACTAAGATCCTGATCTGTTCTTTTCTTTGCACCTACTTCTCCTCCTTTTAATCCTACTACTGCTTCTTTTATTCCCTCTGCAAGGTTTGATCTTAGTTTAAAGATTGTATAAAGTCCTCCTACAACCATTGCACCAACGCCAATGTAACGAATATAGTCTCCCCAGATCGAATGGAAACCCCAGATTAGTTTACCTGTTTCAAGGCTTCCGCCACCAAGATCTAACACATCTTTTAATACCTCAGGATTTGAAATATCAGGTACAGGTAGACCTGTTGCAAGAGCAATAAGTGGTGCAAGAATAACCCATCCCAATAGACCTCCGACAAAAACAAATGATGCAATTCTAGGGCCAATTATCCAACCAACTCCAAGAAGTGCGGGAGATGTTGCAACACCTCCATACATATAAGCTGTTTTTTCACCACCACCAATATTATAATTACCAATATCAGTAATAGCATAAATTGTTCCTCTAACTGCGTTTAATGCAACTTGTGAAAATTTAAATATTGCAGCAATTAATACGCCGACAATAAGCCAAACTCCACTAACACCACTTCCTTTCTTTTTACTTTTTTTACTAACTTCTCCTCCACCAACTGTTGTTGTAAGAACTGCTGCAACTGCAACACCCTCAGGAAAGGGAAGATCGGTTTTAATTATAAGTGCACGACGTAGTGGTATCATCCATAAAACACCAAGAACGCCACCAAGAAGAGCAACTACTGTTGTTTCAATATAATGAATTTCACTCCAGGTTCCAACAAGAACAAGAGCAGGAATTGTGAAAATAACACCTGCTGCGAGAGCTTCTCCCGCGGCTGCTCCCATCATACCAATATTTACTTCTAAAATTGTACCTTTAAAAGGTCGTAATAAAGCAAAAGCCATAACAGCTCCAGGTATAACAGCTGAAACAGTCATTCCAGCATAAAGTCCAAGATAAGCATTAGCTGATCCTAAAATTACAGCTAAAAGAGCGCCGACTAAAACTGCTCTTATTGTCAGCTCAGGAATTGTTTTTGATGCTGGTATAAATGATTTGAAATCTTCTCGAGATGACATCTATATACCTTCTATAATTATAATATGTATCATTATTTATATAACATTCGGTTTATATTAATATACATATATATGTTTTATTAAAAAATGCTTATAATAAAATCTAATTTAAGTCTTTCTATAGGTCAACAGAGTATCTTAAAATACCTGCCATACCATTAAAAGCTGAGAAAAGCGAGTCCCCTTCTTCACTTCCTAACGATATTATTTCAACCTTACAACCTGTTTTTTCGGCAAGATCTGAAAACTCATCGATAAGATCGGTTTTTTCAACTATCTCCATAGATGTAGGTGTTTTACATTCTGAACAATTTGGAGGGTCAAAATCCTCTAAATCTTCTTCCGCAATAGTTTTCATTTCAAAATAATTGCAACTATGACACTTTAGCTTTATTCTAAATTTCCTAAGGTTTTCCGATAATAGTAATGTATCAACAATTCCCATTTCAAGAGCTTTTCTAACTTGAGACTCACCATACACTGCTAGACTATCATCTGTTTTAGTAACTTCTTTTAAAAATGCTTTCATCAGTTTTTTCTCTCTTGAAACTCTAAGATTTGTCATTGTATCTGCTGCTGCTGATACAAGTTCTCTTAGACCAAATTCATCTGTATAACCAGTATCGAAAGTATCAATTATTTTTTCTTGGATTTCATAATGAAGATAATTTTCTTCAACAAAGTATTGTTTCGTGGGACCTGGACCTCCTACAAATATTCCTTGTATCTCTTCTTCTGCTTGAAAAATTTCACTAGCTGTTTCACCACATTTTACAAACCACTCATGAGCAGCTATTTCAGTTAAACGCTCAAAACGACGCTGACTTTGACCACCACGCCCATGTTTTCCAGGTACTTGACTTGTCATATATTTTAGAAGATCAATCCTATTTCCTTTTAACAAACCAATAGTACATTCACGTCTATCAAGAAGTAAAAGACCATAGATTTCTTTCTCAGTTAGCATATCTTGCAATGGTTTTAGATAAAATTCTGAGTCGCAACGATAAAGAAAAGTAGAAATTGGTATAGGTGGCTCAATCACATATGCAACCATCTCTGTTTTATCAGCTCCGATACTTTTATGACCTACAAAAAAAACAACGCCATTTTCAGGTGGTTGTTTAAAAGTTTTAAGTCTACTCATGATTGACTCTATAGCACTAAGAACATTTTTCATTGTTGCTTTTGATTTAATATTTTGGGATTGAGAATACTCATTTTTTAAATATGATGTAACATCATGAATTTGTTTATTTGGTGGAACATAAAGAGAAATAAGCTCTGTATGTCGGCCTCTTGCTTCTCTAAGTTCCTCAATTTTTCGTTTAAGATCATATTTTTGCCTCTGAGTCATCTCAGTCATATAATTTTTTCACCCTTTTTTTAAAAATCATCGCCAATAATATAAGCTAAATATAAACTTTATTCAGAACGTTATATTTCTACAATTTCACCAGTTTTTGGAACAAATATATCTGCAAATTCTTTTAATGGTTCAACCAAAGCTTCACGGTTCTCACTATGCATTAAAACAATTTTTTCAGGTTTACAATCTTTCGCAAACTTGATAAGTTCACTATGACCGGCATGTGCTGAAAAATCATAATATTCGACTTCACAGCTAATCTTTTCTTTAACTCCATAAAAATCAAGCATACCGTGATCAACAAGTAACCGAGCATTACTATCAGGTACTTGATATCCTGTGAGAAGTACAGCACTTTTTCTATCATTCTTAATCTTATTCATATAATTTAAAACTGGTCCACCATCCATCATTCCACTAGATGTAATAATTACATCTGCTTTTTGAACTGCTAGTTTTCTACCGTGATCTGAATGAATCATGTTAACTTTGTTTAATGCCTTTTTTAAGTCTTCATGAGAGCGTAGATATTTTTTATATTTTAAAAAAATTTTTGATACTTTTTTACCCATTCCATCAAACCAGATATTGAATCCTGATTTTCTTAAAACCATTATTAACTCTTGTGATCTTGATACAGCAAAAGCCGGCATAATTACTGTTCCACCACGACTTGTTACTTCATCTATTTTATATAATAAATCCTTTTCAATTTCATCTCTTTTTTTTGGATGATCTCGACCAGCATATGTTCCTTCTAAAAATAATATATCACAGTTTACTGGTTTTGTTTTTTTTACGATTTTTGTATCAATAACATTAAAATCCCCTGTGAAAAGAATTCTTTTATCTCCAACAAGTTCATACATTAAAGAGCCGGGTATGTGACCTGCTGAATGAGTTATTAG
>CAZVNH010000076.1:0-9387 GCA_964628575.1 uncultured Thermoplasmatales archaeon
TTATAAGATTAATATTAAGAAAATTTATTATTTGAAACTTTTCTTAAGTAAATTTTATGAAAGGAATTAGAAGAAAAGAAAAAGAAATCAAATCAAAAGATGAAATGATTAAAATTCTCACTAATACAAAATATGTAACAATTGCAATGTGTGAAAATAATGTTCCATATTTAGTAACATTAACTCATGGTTATGATTCTGTTAAAAATGCTATCTATTTCCATTGCTCAAAAGAGGGTAAAAAAATAGATATTTTAAGAAAAAATAATTTTATATGGGGACAAGCACTAATTGATAAAGGGTATGTTGAAGGTAAATGTGATCAACTATATGCTACAACACAGTTTATGGGAACTGTTACTTTTATAGAAGATATCGCTGAAAAAAGACATGCTTTAGAAACAATGATAAAACAACAAGAACAAATACCTGAAAAAGTTATAAAAGATCAAATCACAGAAAAATCAGTAAAAAAAGTAAATATTGGTAGAATTGATATATCTTATCTATCTGGAAAAAAATCAGATGTAGTAATTATTTCATAAATAACACAATAATATTAATTTTAATAGTTATGAGACTATTAGTTTAGAATTAATTCTTATATCAAGCATGCTATTGATTAGAAATTATAGTCTTTAAAACTTTTTTTAAAAGGATAATTTTATTTAAGAATAATCTTGGTTAATGCTGTTTTACTGATTGCAAATTTTGAAAAAAAGTAAAAAATAGAATATTTCGATTATTATATTCCCAGTAAACGTTGTAATAACAGATATAAATATGGACGATTATTAAAAAAATTCAGAAGCAATATATGTATATCAGTGCTTTTTGATATCTGTGAAACCCAGCAACTTTGAGCCCCATGTTCATCCTCTGCAATTACTCCTACTTTTCCTCTTCTTAAATTACATTCTACTCTTATGTCTCTGCCACTATCATAAAAATCTGTCCATTCATCTACTGTTTGATCACAATCCCATGATATACCATATCTGATTTTATCACCCTCAGGATCTGTTGTAAGTATAACAAGTAGATGATGAACTTCGTCATAGTCTGTATTTGGATAGTATGGTGGTAGATTACCATCACCTTCTCCAAAACAGTATACACCACCCCAAACTTCACCAGATTTATCACTTTCTACTGAGTTTACAATTATTTTATTATCAGCAATGGCAATTCCACCATAGATATAATTATTAAAAATCATACCTATGGTATAATCCCACATTTTTTCACCAGTTTCTACATCAAAACTACATATACTTGAGCTTCTATAGGTTTTATCATGGAAATAATCTCTAATGATAAATAAAAAATCCTTTGTTAATGAAGGTTTGCTTGTAAATTTTCTATTGCCCTTTGTCATATAGCTCCATTTTTCTTCGCCTGTTTCTGCATTTAGGCATAAGACCTTTCCAGGATCAGAAACCTTGGCATTACCTGTCCCAAAATAAATACTATTGTTTCTACCAACTATTGAAGTTGTAATATAATAATTTGAAACAGGATGAAATTCCCAAAGGACTTCACCGTCTTTAATGCATGCTATAGTTCTTGCCGCATTTCCTTGTAATGCACTCATATAAATTTTATCATTTAAAATAAAAGGGTGGGATACAATAAAGAAATCAGGTAATGTCCAGATTTCATTACCATTTTCTGCATCAAGACAAGTTAAACGATTATTTAAACCAACAGTATATACTATATCGTTGTAAATAGTAGGAGAAAACATTATACTTGTACCAGTAGGATAGGACCATAAAATCGATCCGTCATAAGCGTCTAAACAGTACAATGCACTATTATTATTCTCTGGATGTAGGTCAAAACAAGTGCAAGCTATGTAAATTTTCCCATTATAAAAAGCAGGGGATTCTTCAAATATACCTACACTTGGATCCATGGTAGTATCCCATATCAATTCACCTGTGGAGCTGTTTAAACACAGCATTCTTCCACCACGGATTGCTGCATATAAGTAATTATCAATTACTATTGGAGAGACCCATATTGAGTCATTTACTGTATAATTCCATAAAAATGAACCTGTTTCTAGATCAATACAATGAATTTTTCCTTGCCAAAAATATCCTGTGGTAACATATACCTTTCCGTCTACAACTGCTGGAGAGGATGAACTCATAATATCTGTTTTTACACTCCATAAAATTTTATTTTTTTCTGAAACATTGCAACTCGAGTATCCGCTATTTGCAGCATCATGACAAAACATTGGCCACCAGTCTGTTGTTTCATCACAGGTATTTTCTATATAATTGATAGTCAATTTATTACTACTAATACAGTCTACAAAAATGGTTCCCATCAAAATAATTATTATCAGATAAATAATAATTTTTTGATATTTTGCTTTTTTCATAATTCTTTCCTCCACTAATTATATATAAAATTAATATTATTCTTATTGATAAAAGTTATGGATAAATTTTTTTGTAAAGGGAACTTCTGGTTTAGAAATAAAAATAAACCAAGCAATGAAGATTTAGATGATGCATAGAAGTTTGCATAAAAAATGGTAAATCAATCTTCATAATTATAAAGGTTTCTTAATTTATAAATTATATATGATAATAAAATAGTAGGTCTTTTAGTATACTAAAAACAATTGATAATAAATTTATATGAACGTTTCTAGGCATAATAATACTCAAAGGTTCAGACCATTCACTCTGAACACCGTGTTCATCCTTAGCTCTTACTTTTACTTGATATGAGCCCTGCTTATTCCATATATGAGATTCTGTGCATGATTCTCCTGATTCAAAAGGACCAATCCATTCATAAATTGAGTCATCACCCCAGTCAAAAAGATAGTATAATTCGTCATTATCTGGATCATTGGTAACTACTGTAAATTCATAATTAACATTGATATTTCCTTTAGATGGACCAATTGGAGGATTAGGTTTATATGGTGGTTGTGAGCTATCTGCTATTTGTAATGAAGGATCACCAAAAAGATGATTTTGTAGTATAGTTAACAAATCAACAGTATCATTTTCAACTGGATGATATTCAATAAGACCCTTTCCCCAAAGATCTCCAAGATTAAGAACTCCATTCTGATAAAGCGTACTCATTTTAAGACATAGTTTTTCTATTCCTTTTTCAACAATTCTTGTACCTGCATATGCTAAATCAGTATCAGATCCACCGATAAATGCAATAGCTCCACCATTAGGATTTGAAACAAAACTCCATCCAAAGCAATCTTCATAAAGATCATATTGTAAATGATAACAGGCATCTGAGATTACAACTGGTAAAGCATTATTATTTGTTAATTGATTGATATGAGATGTTTTATAATAACCTGGTGGAACCATTATATATCTATTATGTAAATATGTTCCCCAGAGATTATGTGAACCATGACCATTGAAAAAGACAAAACCAGCACCTTCATTAATTGCATCATTTATATTGTAAGCATCAGATAATCCCCCATTTGTTGCCCATATACGATTTGGGATAAATCCATTCATAATGTCAATTATTATTTCTTGTAAATATTCACTTTCATCAACTGATTCTGGATCAAACGGTATTCCATCACCTGCTATCAATACAAGATTGGTAAACCAATCCTGCTCCCAGTATTTTTGAGTTTCATACATTATTATTTTATTTACACAAGTTTGTACTTGTATTTCATTAATACATGCAAGTCTACCAATATATACATCTGGTTCTAAATCAATTAAATCTGTATTTCCATTCCAATGATATTCTGCAAAAACATTGTTTTCATTACTATCCCAACTGCTAAATGCTCCTGCTTGGTCATAAATATCTGCATAATAAAAATCAGAAGTAAAAATCCATTCATCTGGAGTAGGGTAATCAAAAGGTTCATCAAAATAAATATGTGTATATCGACCTGGGATGTCTGTTGCTCCACCTATAAATAACACATATAAAATGTTGTTTTCTTCTATTACATTTTTTATACAATATTTGATTTTTTCTGCATTATCTCGTCCTTCATATTCATTATAGATTTCATCTGTTGTTTTTAAAAATGTAGAAATACCTATTGAATTTTTATGATTTATTAATGGTTGAATAGAATCTATATATGCTGATGTTGAAATAATCATCATATCATAATCATTATTTTCAGATATGATAAGAGAAATATTTGAATTAATATTTTGATTAAATGCGTCGACTCCAATTGTTTGTAATAAAAAAATTATACTAATAATAATTATAATTTTTTTCATATTGATATTTCCCCCATATACAGCTTTGTATCTCTTTACAGGTATATTACTTCTATGATAGCTAAGTTGAAAAAGACCCAAATCCAATATTTTTAAATTATATCTATATATTTAAAACTAGAACATAATAATAGAACTAATATAAAGTTGTATGATGAAAAACATGGATATAGATTATATTATCTTTTAATATTATTAATATTTTTTTTAAATTCATATAGATTATTGAAAATAAAAATTAAAAATTTTTAAATATCATATTAAATATGATAATTATATATTTATAAATAGTTACTCATACTAGTTTTATGTTTAAAGTTAAAAAACAACGATTTATAGTTTGTATAACTATTATGCTTATTTGTGTTGGATTAAGTGGATGCATTACTGAGAAAATGGATATAATTATAGATGATAATGATTATAAAAATGCTGCTCGAGATCCTTTCGTTTTTAATAATGTAACTCTTAATAGTAACTTGTTATTCTTGAATGTATCTTATAGTGGAGGATGTAAGGAACACATATTTCGTTTAATTGCTTCGTCTTTTATGGAATCATATCCTGTGCAAGTAAATGTTGTTTTATCTCATAAAGATAATGATGATCCGTGTGATGCTTGGATTACAGAAGAGTTGATTTTTAATTTATTACCTTTAAAAAATACGTATCAAAAACAATACATGGAAACATCTGGGAAAATAATATTGAATCTTGAAGGTTGGGAAAAATCAATAACCTATGAGTTCTAATTTGATAGATCTTATAATTTTAAACAAATTATATTAAAAATAAAGAAATTGAATTTGTTCATGATATAAGAGAATAACCATGGGGGCAAAGATATTTTAGAATTTATGATCCTAATAAGCACATTCTTGAGGTTGGTGAACCAATGGCAGTTGTAATAAAACGATTTTTTAATCAAGGTTTATCAATTTAAAAAAATTGTTGAAAAAACTCTTATGCCTCTTGAAATTGTAAAATAAGTTCTTGGTAAATAATTAATTTAGAATTAATCAATATAGATGTAAAAAGATATTTAATAGAATTTAATTACTTTCTGGAAATGAAGTAGAGGATCTGTATTGGATATAGACTTTAAAATAAAAGTTATTCATTAATTAGAAAAAAACTATAAGAATTAAATAAAAAAACAGAAAAAAGGAGATAAAATTATGGAAGGAATAAATATAATTGATACTAATTCAGATAATATTCTTGATTATGGGGTATGCGGTTATAAAGATATTAAAAGAGCAGGTTATCCTGAAAAGATTAATTGGTTAAAGGAACGTTATAAAGAAGGAATGAAAATAAAAATTTTACACATAGATACTGACGGAACTCAAGGAATGATTGAATATATTCCAGGTGAATATTGTTGGAGACCTGTTAAAGCAAAAGGATTTATGTTTATTCACTGTCTCTTTGTCGGTTTTAAACGAATTTATAAAGGGAAAGGATATGCTTCAATTTTAATTAATGAATGTATAAAAGATGCGAAAAAAGAAAATATGCATGGTGTTGTAGCAGTAACTCGTAAAGGTCCATTTATGGCAAGCAGTGAAATATTTCTAAAAAATGGCTTTGAGATCGTTGAAACTGCTTCACCTGATTTTGAATTAGTTGTAAAGAAATTCAATGAAAATATACCTAATCCAAAATTTATAGTCAATTGGGATAATATTGAGAGTAAATATAGTAAAGGTTTAACTATAATTAGAGCTGATCAGTGTCCTTACACAGTAAAAAATGTTAATGAAATCCGTGAGACTGCGGAAAAGACATTTAGTATAAAACCAAAAATAGTTGATTTAAAAGATTTCAAGGAGGCTCAAAATAGTCCTTGTCCATTTGGGACTTTTTGTATATTATATAATGGAAAAATAATTGCACATCATCCAATCAGTAAAACAAGATTTACTAATATAATGAATAAGATTCAAAAATGATTTTAAATTATAAACTTAATAAATTGGAAAATCATTGGAAAAAAGATATTTTAAGATAAAAACCTGATCTGGTGGTTAGAACTATTTTATCAGATGAAACACAGCATTAAAGCGTTTATTTTTTTTTGTCTATAGTTATCTGTTGAGATAATGCAAAAGAGATAACAAGGGTATTAATTTATATGAATTTTCATTCTATTAATAATAAATATTTTTCATTATAACTCTATTTGATTTTGAAAATTGTATTCCCTCATTTTCAAGGAGACTCTTTTTCATTTTTATACCACCTTGAAAACCACCAAGACTACCATTTGACTGGATAGCTCGATGACATGGTATCATGATTGGAAAAGGATTTCTTGATAATGCATTCCCTACTGCTCTTCCTCCATGAGGAATACCTAACTGAGCAGCAATTTTTCCGTAGGAGCTTATGTAACCTCTTGGAATTTTATATTCCAATAGTAGAACTCTTTTTTGAAAATCGGTACAGATTTCAAATGCAATATTATTCAAATTAAAGTCAACTTTTTCACCATCTAAAAAATTATTTATTTTACTAATTAAGCCAGATATTTGGGAAGATGATCTCTCTTTTGAAAAAACAAATTGTTTTTTAATACGTTTTTCAATCGAGTCATCTTTTTTTGGAAGAAATATTCGTTTTATTTTATATCCCTTTTCGATATCGGTCCAAACTATTCCCATTGTGCCAAATCTAGTTTGAAAAATTGAATATGAATTATGAGTCATTCAGGTTTTTCTCCTGTTGTTCTCATTAAAATCAAGGACTAATATATAAGCTTTAGTAGAACTTTATTTAGTAACAACGGACCTAGCGGATTATTCTTATTAAAATGGAAAATATTACATTAAAACTTTATTTTATTATTTTATCTTGGTTGCATTAGAGGAAACATATCAGCTTTTTCGAGGTTTATATCATATGGTGTATCGCCTATTCCATCACCATCATTATCTACTCCATTATAGTCATCCCAATAATTTCCAATTTTTCCGTTATCCCATGTATTAGAGAGATAATCATTTGCATTCCAGTTGGAATTATTTATAAAAATGTTGTTATATGCAAGATTGCTTTTAGCGCCACAGCAGTAATAAAGTCCATGCATGTTATTTATTATTTGATTTTTTACAACTGTGTTTATTGTTGAACCTTTGATTCTAATTGCATAGTTATTATCTGTGAATGTATTGTCTGAAACCGTGTTATCATTTGATGAAGCATCAAGATATATTCCATATTCGAAGTTGCTTTTAAATAAATTTTCAGAAATAGTGTTAGTCTTTGCATAAAATGAAAATATTCCATATCTATTATCCATAAATATATTATTTTCTATTATATTATTATTAATTTCTGGTACACCGTATAGATATATACCATAATTATTATTTAATGAAATGTTACAATCTGAAATTGTGTTATAGTTTGAATTTATTTTTATACCTGCATTTGACTCATCTTCAACCATAGAGCCACTTTTAAGTATTGTAAAATTTTTAATCTTTACATTATCTGATGAAATATTAATTACGATACCAGAATTATTACCATTAATTATTGTTGTAGTTCTATCCTCACCAACTAATTCTAAAGGTTTTTTTATTTCGATATTTTCAAAATAAATACCCTTACTTACAAGGATGATATCATTATCAGATGCTGAATCAATTGCTTTTTGGATTGTTGAGTAATTGCCTTTACCATTAATTGAAACAATATAACTATGTTTGTAATCTGTAATAACAGGATTATTTGATTCTTCATTATTCGATAAAAAAGGTATTGATAATGAGGCAATTACAATAATTACAATTATTACTATTACACCAATTATTGATTTAGATAAAACACTTTTTGTTTTATTTACCTGTCCTTTTTTATCTGATGTTTCCAAGAATTCTATTCTTGCATCATCGATTTTTTTATTATGAACACGTTTCATATGTTTTGAATAATGTTTTTGTTTAAGCTTAATGTCACATTCTGGACAATTCACCCATTTGTCTATCTCAATCTTTTTACTCAATTTAAGTCACCTCTTCAGGGTATAATTTTTTTTATTTTTTATTAAAGTAACTATAGCGTAATGAGGACAAATTAATATAGACTAATATATAAAGATAACTAAAATGAAAAAAAACAATTTTTATTTAATTCTTTCTAAACTATAGGAACAAAACTTACAAAATCAATATTGCTATTACTATTATTGGATCGATTCTAATCCAGCATGGTCATCAACTGTAACTGTGGTTCAATCATCATCAAAAATTGAACTCATATCATCGTTTTCATCTATATCCTCATCTTGATTATCATAATTTTTATCATTTGTATCAGTACATCCACTAAATAACATAATAATCAAAAAGAAAATTATTAAAAAAACCATATTTTTTTCATTATATCCATCTCTCCCCCAGTATAAGGATTATAAACTTGTTATATAAGAATATGTAAATAGTAAATTTTAATTACATTTATTAAGAATTAATAGATATTTTTTATGAGGAGAGAGATTTTATGGTTAAATTTTGCCCAAGTTGTGGGAACCAAAATAGTGATGATGATTTTTTTTGTCAAAACTGTGGCAGACAAATAGATGGAAATATTAATCCATCATCTCAAACACCTCAACAAACTCCACAGCAACAAGATCAGCCAATGCCTATTTACCCAAAAAAATCAAAAACAGGATTGATAATAGGTATAATAGCAATAATATTGATTATCTTTATTATCATGGCATATTTCCTTTTTTTCTTAGGATCACAAGATGAAGAAAACAGTATAGATAAAGGCAAGGTTGTCGGAACCTGGAATGAGGATTATCAGAAAGGTGTATCTAATAGTGACTCAATTTGGACTTTTCATGAAAACGGTGATGTAACTATAGTTAATAATTATTATTCAAGTACTATCACCCAAACTTATAAGATAAATGGTAACATGATTTGTTTTTCATCAAATGATTACAGCTATTATCACTGTTATGATCTTTCATTTGATGAAAATAATAGAATGGTTTTATCTGCAGCAGGTGTGGATTCAATTATTTTATCTAAGGTCTGATTCCTTGCTTATTTTATAATGCAATACTGTAGTCAGATCTAGCAGGATTTTTTTTTTTGTTAATTTC
>CAZVNH010000077.1:0-9067 GCA_964628575.1 uncultured Thermoplasmatales archaeon
ATTTGAGGGATGTAAGTTAAATAATATCCAATTATTTTACTTCTATTAATATATATCTTTTAATGTATATTTATCCTATTTTCGTTGAATGTTTTTAGCCTTAGCAAAAGATAATATTGCGCCTAATGCAATTGATAAAAATGCAGCCATTAGTACTCTGTATTCTGATGGTAATAGGAATGTTATTGTATGGGCTGGTATCCAAAACATTGGAATTGTTTTAAATACAACAAAAGAAATAAAATTATTCCAATCTATTTCATTTGAGACTTGATTTAATTTCAAATTCTTTCTTCCTTCAACAAATTTTAGATCTGCATAGGTATCAGTAAGTCTGTGGAAACCCATCATTACTGGTGCAAATGATATATTCATTATAGCACTAGTAAAAAATGCAAAAGCTATTTGATAGCCTTCACCTGGTAATAATCCTAACTTCATTGAACTAACTATACCTGCGCCAAAGATATTGAAAATCAAGACAATTACTATTCCTAAAAAGCCCCAAATAAATGCTCTGAATAAAAATCCTTTTCGTATTTTCCATTCACTTGTAACTAGTCTGTAGGCTAAAAGATCACCCATGGTTGCCAAGATAGCAAATTTTAGAAATCCGGCTATATAGGGATAATTGGTTGTAACGCTAATAAATACTTTATGAGTTGTCGGTGTTAGTAAAAAAGCAACAACCCCAAATAATGCAATAGTCCAAATAACGTCCCCTTTTTTCAAAGCAATGCCTCAATAAACTCCATAAAATTATGCTTAATACATTTTACCATATTTTTTGTAATTTACTTTTCTTCACAGTTCCCTTACAATTAGCGCTTTTTTCATCATATGATATTATCTCTTTATGTTTATTAATCATGAAACAGTATCCTTTAATACAATTATCAATTATCTTTCAATAACTCTTTTTGCCTTACCTGTACTACGTGGAATAGACTTAGGCTGAATAGCTTTGACTGGAACATGGAGATTTAAAATTGTATAGATTTCATCTTCTGCTTTTTTCTCTAATTCATCGATATGCCCTTCCTTCCAACGTTCATCTGTTGGTTCAACTTCAACCGAGAGACTTGTTATATCACCTTTCTTTATTTTAATGATTTGATAGAATTCACTAACACCTGATACTTGCATAAGTCCTGCTTCTATTTGACTTGGAAAAACAATAACTCCTTTAACTTTCATCATATCATCTGAGCGTCCCTTAATACGAGATTGAATAGGATGAGTACGACCACAGCCGCATTCTTCAATTGATATGCTGGCAAGATCCTTAGTTCGAAATCTTATTGCTGGAAATGCCTCTTTTGTAAGGGTTGTAAAAACAAGTTCACCTTCCTCACCTGGTTCAAGAGTTTCACCAGTATCTGGATCGATAACTTCAACAAGGAAATGATCAGCATTCACATGGAGCTTTTTATTTTCACATTCAGAGACAACGCCGGGACCAATTATTTCTGTAAGACCGTAATGTTCTGCAGCATGAATATGCCATTTTTTTTCAACACTTTTTCGCATTTCATCACTCCAGGCCTCAGCGCCAAATGCTCCAATTCTAAGGTTAAAATCATTAATTGGATCAAGACCCATCTCCTCTGCAACTTCAGCTATATACATTGAATAACTAGGAGTACAAGCAATAACAGTACTACCAAAATCCTTCATTACATTAATCTGACGTTGGGTATTACCTGAACTTATTGCAATGACCATCGCACCAATCTTTTGGGCTCCTTTTTCAAAGCCATGAGCTCCTGTAAAAAGACCATAACCATATGAATTTTGTAATCTATCGCTTTTTCTGACACCATTTGCATATAATGACCGAGCCATGACTTCTCCCCAAAGCTCTACATCATTTCTTGTATAGGGACCAACAACAGGTTTTCCCGTAGTACCACTAGAAGCATGGATTTCAATGATATCATCCATTTCAGTACAAACAAGTCCGAATGGATAATACTCCCGGAGATCATGTTTAGTTAGAAATGGTAATTTTTCAATATCAGTTAAGGTTTTGATATCACCTGGTTTAATACCTGCTTCATCAAATTTTTTTTTATAGAATTTATTTTTTGAATATACATTTGCTACAAGTTGTTTTAACCTTTTAAGTTGAAGTTCTTTTAGTTTATTATGGGATATTGCCTCTATTTTACTATCCCAAAGATCAAATGACATAGAATTATTCCTCCCGGATACTTCTGGTGAATAATAAATAATACTTATAATGATTTTGAAAATAATTTAAAAGATAGTTATTTATTAAAAATTAAATTATATGTAAATACAAAAAAATAAGGAATAAAAATGAACATATTAGTATTAGGTGCTGGAATGATGGGTCAAGCTATAACGTTTGATCTATTAAAATTTTCAAATTTTAACAAAATTAAAATAGTTGATATTAACAAAAGTGCATTATTTAGTGCAAAAAAAATTTTAAAAAATAAAATTCTTGATTTTGATATTCTTGATGTAAAAAATAAAGATAATATTAATAAAGATTTTAAAAAAAGTGATGTAGTTATTTCAGCAATTCCATATTATTTAAACTATTATTTGACTAAACTTGCAATAGAAAATAAATCAAACTTCATAGACCTAGGTGGAAATAATAATATTGTTAAAAAACAAAAAAGTCTATATAAACAAGCAAAGAAAAATAATGTTACTATTATTCCTGATTGTGGTCTTGCACCAGGTCTTGTATCTGTTATAACTAGAGAGATAGTTGAAAGTTTTGATAAGGTTAATTCAGTAAAAATAAGAGTTGGAGGACTACCTATAAAACCTAAACCTCCATTTGATTATCAATTTGTTTTTTCTCCAAATGGTTTAATAAATGAATATGTTGAAGATGCAATTGTATTAGATCATGGTACTATTAAAAAAAAGAAATCAATGACTGAAATTGAAACAATAACATTTCCTCAACCTTTTGGTAAAATGGAGGCATTTGTTACATCTGGAGGTTGCTCAACATTACCTTATAATTATAAAGACAGAATTGACTATCTTGATTATAAGACTATAAGATATAATGGTCATTGTGAAAAATTTAATGTATTATTAAAAATTGGACTTGGATCTGATAAACAAATTAGAGTAGGTAATACAAAAATAATTCCAAGAGAAATACTTATTTCTCTTTTAAAAAAATATATACCAAATGAAGGAAAGGATGTTGTTTTATTGAAAGTTTTTGGAGAAGGTTTAAAAAATGGAAAAAAGAAAAAGATTGAATATACTATGATTGATTATTGCGATCAAGAAAATAATATTAGCGCTATGATGCGTACAACTGGTTATCCTGTTTCAATTATTGCTCAACTAATAGAAAAGGAAATAATAAACGATTATGGAGTTTTTACTTCTGAAGAAATTGTTCCAACAAACATCTTTTTTTCAGAACTTAAAAAAAGAAATATTAATGTAAATAAGGAAATCAAAATATGATAAAAGTTAGAGATTTTATTGAAAATAAAAAACAAACCCTAAATAAACTACAACTAGAAAAAGAAAAAAAACAAGTTGATGATAAAATAATTCCAATTCTTGATTTAATTAATTCATCTAATAATTTTTATACAAGTAGTAGTTGTTATGGTCGTATTGTACTTTTAGAAATTCCAGAAATAGGTGATAAAAAAAATGCTAGATGGCTTGGTAAATGGCATAGGGAAATTGAAATTAATGAATTTTTATCAGCTGGTAAAAAAGCAGAAAAAGGATATCTATGGCTTCTTGCTCAATCACCAATAATTCATGTCTATGCAAGTGATTTAAAAAGTGCAGATAATATTTTAAAGATAGCAATAAGCAGTGGTTTTAAACATAGTAGCTTAAAATCTTATAAAAAAAATATAGTTATTGAAATTATTAGTACTGAAAGATTAGATACACCCATTGGTAAAGATGGAAAGTTTTTTTGCGATAATAATTATCTTGAACTATTGATTAATATTTCAAATAAAATAATTAAAATATCCATTGAAAAATTGAAGAATTTTGAATTAAAATTAAAAATAAATATTTAATATATTATATAAAATAATTTATTTTTTATTATTTATTATTAAAGAAATATTTAAGTACTTATAAAACAACAAGAAATAAAGGATATTAATGAAAAGGGTAAAGATATTAACAATCATTTTTACATTTTGGGTACTACTCATAATCATGTCAGCTTCTTGGCTTGTATATTTGCTTTTAGATAATGTAGAATTGATTTATAAAGACTCATTTTTCGTTATTATCTTATTTCTAGCGTGTTTAAGCTTTTTTTTATCTTTTTTCTTTATTTATCAAATAATAATTGATGTAAAATATGAAATCAAAAAAGCAAAAGCAACAGAAAAAAATATTAGAGATATCTATCAGTATGAGCAGAGATTTGAGCCACCTTCAATATATACATAGATATTAGTTACAATATGAGTGACTAATCCAGGCTTCTTTTGGTATCTTTTTATAAACTTTATATGGGTCTTGTTTTATTTTTTCATAGGCGATTTCTCTAATCATTTCCTTGTTATATGACCAGTAATATTTTCGAATGATTTTTCCTTTTTCTTTAAATTCCTCTCTTCTTAATTTTAACATTCTTTCTCTTTGTAATTCGTATAATAAAGCTCTTTTATATTTATCAATTGACATATCCTCGACTTCTTGATTTCCATTAAAAATGTTTTCAACTGTTTCTGCTAATGCTATTGCATCTTCTTTAGCCATTTCATAACGATTTTTAAGAGCTTTTACTAGTAATTGATTCATAGTCTAAATCCCTCACTAAGTTTTTTTTGTTTTTCTCCTTATAAATGGTTTGTTGTACAATTGTTATCAGATGTCTTTAACAAGTCTTATCCGAATGCTTTAAATCCCATTTGTATATACACAGCTTCGAAAATATTAGGGGTAATTATTATGGTAAAAAGAGTTTACAATTTCTATGCTGGACCGGCAACTCTTCCACTTCTAGTTTTAAAAAAAGCACAAGAAGAATTGTTGAATTGGGAAAACACTGGGATGTCTCTTATGGAGATATCACATCGATCTAAACAATATGATGGGTTGCATAAAGAAGCATCAAATCTTGTTAGAGAATTAATGAAACTACCTGATGAATATAAGATTCTATGGCTTCAAGGTGGTGCATCTACCCAATTTTGGATGGTACCTTTAAACCTTAAAAGTAATGATAAGTCCTTTGAGTATGTTAATACTGGAGTTTGGTCAAAAAAAGCAATTAAAGAAGCAAAATTCTATGGAGATGTTGATGTTGTAGCAAGCTCTGAAGAAAAGAATTTTTCCTATATTCCAAAAGATATTGATTTTAGCGAAAAAGCAGCATATGCTCATATTACAGGTAATAATACTATTTATGGTACAGAATTTCATGATTGGCCAAAAATTTCTGAAGATGTTCCTCTTGCTTGTGATATGTCCTCTCATATAATGGATAAAGTTGTTGATGCTAAACAATTTGGTGTAATCTATGCAGGTGCTCAAAAAAATATGGGCCCTGCAGGTGTTACATTAGTAATAATTAGGGAAGATTTGTTAAAAAGAGTAGATGAAGATACACCAACAATGCAAAAATGGATTACACATGCAAATAAAGATTCGCTCTTTAATACTGGACCATGTTGGGCTATATATATCTGTAAACTTTCTTTGGAATATTTAAAAAATCTTGGTGGAGTACCAGCTATTGAAAAAATTAATAGGAAAAAAGCCAAAATTCTATATGATATCTTTGATAGTTCAGATGGGTTCTATAAAGGACATGCAAAAAAAGACTCCCGCTCATTAATGAATGTAACTTTTAGATTACCAACTCCAGAACTTGAAGAAAAATGTGTCAGTGAAGCTCTTGAAAAAGACCTTATCGGATTAAAAGGCCATAGGTCAGTTGGAGGAATGAGAGCATCTATATACAATGCAATGACATTAGAAGGTGTACAAGCTCTTGGTGATTTCTTAATAGAGTTTAAAGAAAAAAATCAATGATTATCTATTTTTTTCTAAATATTTCATATTGACATTTTACCAAGTTAGTTTTAAATAATATCATTAATAAAAATTTTTTATGGTAGTAAAAAAATCATACTAATAATGAAAGGTGGAAGGAAAAAATGATGAAAAAAGTAATGGTTGTTGATGATGAATTAGATGTTTTAGACTCATTAAGAACAATGCTTGAACATCAAAACTATGATGTATTAACAGTTTCAAATGGAGTTGAATGTTTAAAAGAAATTAAAAAAGGATTCAAAGGAATAATATTAATGGATTTAATGATGCCGATAATGGATGGTTGGGATACAATTAATGAGATAGTAAAGGAAGGTTATTTAGATAATGTTACAATTTCAATAATAACTGGAAAAGGAACTAAAGATTATCAAAAATTGAGCCTACTTGGAAATTATATTTTTGATTATCTTGCAAAACCAATAGATGTAAATCAACTAACAGCAAGTATTGAAAGAGCAAATAAATATTTTCACTCTAAAAACACATAAAATTTATGACATTTTTTCATTTTGACATTTCGTCATAATGACATTTTTACAGAGTAGTCTTAAATATAAAAAAAGAGGTTTGTGGTCCACACATCCCATCCTAAACAAGGTGGGTCTGGATCACAAAATTCAAGATAGAATTATCTTGATTACCAATTCCCTGCTTTTTGTATCCAGACCCAGATTTAAATTCATTTATTTTTAACTAGAAATCATCTAATTTTCTTATCTGCATATTCTTTTCAAGATTCTGAATTGTCTTCCATGATTTTCTTGTAAAAGGTGGAATTTTATGGTATTGTTTATACCAGACTTGTAGAAATCTTTTTGTAATTGGATCTGCAGGATAGCCACTTCCTAAAGGGAGATTCAATTTTTCTTGAAGTTTTTGTTCAATTATTTCAACTTCTTCATCTCTTTTTGTTTTAGCTATTATTGAAGCAGCACTTACTACTGGATATATTTCATCTGCTTTATGTTTAGATATTATTTCTGGTTTAAATGTTAAACCTGATAAAATATCTTTTCCAAATCTATCTTCGTTTACATCAACAGAATCAACATAACATATATCAGGTTTTAATTTTTTAACTATTTTAATATAAGCATTTACTTCAATTTCATTTAAAGTCATTATCTTTCTCATATCATCAATATCTTTTGCAGGAATTATTAAAACTTCAAAATTTTTAGCAAATTCTTTTATCATCTTTGAGAGAATTATTCTTCTTTTTGGTGATAATTTTTTTGAATCTTTAACATTATTTGATATCAATTTATCTTCATTATTGAAACATACACCTGCAATAACAAGTGGTCCAAAAACAGGACCTCTGCCAGATTCATCAATACCACATATCATTCAATAAATGAAACATATCATTAGTAAAAAGATGTTACGAAATAATCATAATATCTAGGCAATTTTTTATTATATGATTTTATACAAAAACAGTATACAAACACTAATATGCCGATGTAGCTTAGTTGGCTGGAGCAGCTGATTCGTAATCAGCAGGTCGGGGGTTCAAATCCCTCCATCGGCTTAAGTTTATAAAGTACAAATCCCTAGACTATAAACAGTGGATAAAAGATATTTTTTTGATAGTTTATGCTAGATTATTATAATCAATTATTAAAAACAAAAGAACAATTTAACAAAATAATATTTTATCAAGTAATAAAACATATTTCATCAAATAGATGAATAATACAAATGTAAAACTCTTGTTATTGAGTTATATTCAGTAAATAAAAAAAAATTATGAAGTCTTTTTAATAGTTATATCCTTTCCATCTTCATTTATTATTGCGTTTAAATCAAAGGGTTTACCTTCAGGATAAACATAAAAATCTTTTATATAATAACTAAAATCACTTAAACTACTATTCCATGCATAAATATGAATATCATATATTTTTTTAGATTTAATATACTCGATCTTAAAAGTATAACTATTGTCCGAAGCTATTGTTATTGATTTAGTTTCAGTCTGGCATTTTACCCCATTTATATAACATTTTACTTTCATAGTTTCATCATAACGATTCTCTACTGTTATACTAAATTTTTCTTTTCCATATATTAATTCTTCGATGTCTATCTCAAAAACAATAAACATTACCATAATAAATATTATAATTGCACATATCAAAAAAATTATTGCACTAATATGAATTATTTTATCTTTAGATTTCGTATCTAATTTCATATTTATATTATCAATATTTTATTAACATATAAATATTTCTTAGTTTTAAGAATGAGCTGTATTATACTAAATCTATTATAAATGAATAAGCTTGATCAGAGGAAAAAATGAAACTGAAAGATTTTTAAAACAAAACATAAAAAAGAAGAAGATTTTGTTTTATTAATATAATCTTTATCTATTGAGTATGTTCAGTATTGTCTGAACCAAAGCTTTCATAAATCTCTTTAATTTTTCTTTTCGTTAAAAATCATATATAAAAGGATATATAAAAATGGTTCTGTCGCATATACGGGATATGTATTTAATATGTCGCATTTGAGAGATCATATATTAATCATTTTCCCAATATCTTATTTTCTTAATATCTTTATCATAACGAACTTTTATTAATTCTGGTTTAGTGATTTTACCATACATTATGTCTTTTAGTAATATTCTATATGGTTTAACATAATAATCATGAATTATTTTTACAAAACCCCCAAGGATAAAAACTAGGACTAAATATAATATCCAAATAGCAACTTTTGTATTCCCTATTAATGTATTATTAAGTTCAATTATCGTTATTGTTATAGCCATAAAAATTGCAATAAATGATAAGTAATAACTAATGTAGTTTGTTGATTCTGATTCCAAAAATGTTATCCAATCTGATATAGTTATAGGATACTTTTTTGTTTTTTCAGTTATTTTTTCTTCATCTTTTTTTTTATTTTTCATAAGTTTAATAACCAATTTTTAATATTTATTTCTAATGATTCTTGTTTATAAAAATATCATTTCAAAGATTTTTCTAATAAATTAATC
>CAZVNH010000077.1:9077-9344 GCA_964628575.1 uncultured Thermoplasmatales archaeon
AATCCATTTATGATTACCAATATTTAAACCAGTAAATTAAGCAGGTGTTAAACCAAATAATGCTTGATGTGGTCTTATGAAATTATAATAGGTACGATAGTTTTCCAACATTTCCTGAGTTGTTTTTTCATTTTCCAGACCACGCATAACCTTGTAACGTTCCTTCCAATTACCATGATAACGTTCAACCCTATTATTACCACCATCGCGTAAAGAAATATTCTTTTTATGTGCTGAGACTACATATTCCTTTCTAATAACAGGTTC
>CAZVNH010000078.1:0-9271 GCA_964628575.1 uncultured Thermoplasmatales archaeon
CTCAATACAGCTTTTCCATTATCAATGCTATTGTCAATCTCTATATCATATACGTCGCCAATCAGTTTTTTATTGGCATCTGCTGCTTCAAATTTGTCTGTAGACACACTCTGGTTTTTGATTGCATCTTTTCCTTCAAGTACATCAATGTTATTATTAACATCAGCTATTGTGGTATCTTTATTATCTTTATTATCGTTATCTTTATTCCCGCTTGATTTTACAATTACAGTTCTTGTTACCTCTGTAGTGTTGCCAGCCATATCAGTTATGTGGTAAGTTAATACATAAATACCTGTCTTTGAAGTATCAACTTCTCCACTTACGACTACTTTTCCTCCAATGTCTCCTTCAAGGTTGTCTGTAGCAGTTACACCTTGCTCAACATAGGTTTGCCCTCTTTTCAATACTATAGTTGAATCACCATTTAATACAATCTCAGGTGGAACTTCATCATTATATAATTTGTCATAAATATTATTAACTACTTCTTTAAACTTATCTTGCAGCTCTGAATGATTATCATATGGATTTGAGTCTTTAATATCCTGTGCTGTCTCTTCTTTTTGTTCATTTTGGAATCCATCATATTTATCCTTTGCATCAGGGTCAAAGTCCATATCTTCATCTTCCAATATATTCAACAGCTCAGCTATAGAAATATCATCAGTAATAAGCTTTGTTAATTCCTCTTGCTTTTGTTCTTTTGTCATATGCATTACAGAGTATATACTCAAATGGTTTGTTAATAATTCAATTTCTCCAGTATTTTCATTATAGCTGCTTCTGATATATTCCCATTTTCCATCATTAGTATCCGGGTCCTTATCAGGATCAGTATTATAATAGAATGTCATAAGTGAATCATTAACTGTCCCAATAGCTATCCTCAACGTAATATCTTCATCACTATGGAAGCCTTCATACACTTCATCGTTTATTACATTACCATCCTCATCCTCTTCAACTACTTTCATTTTGAAATCATAAACATTTCCATCGTAAATCCCCATAGAACCTTCTATTGCATCTTCCAGTTCCTGATTATCATCAAGATTTACCTTTTCACAAACAAGCTCCAATCTGGATTTAGTACCCATTCTATCAGTGTCAATATCCTTCATAGGAATCTGGATTGATATTTTCTTTCCATCCTCTGTCCCCGTTTCAAGCTTGAGTTTAACCTCTGCATCCTTACCGTCCTGTACCTTGTCTTTACTGATACTAATTTTTACAGGATTGCCATCAGTAACATCATCATTTACTTTAATCAAAATGTCACTTGTTTCATTTTGTTTTGCACCTTTAATTGCATCTTCAATCTTTTTATCATCAATTTTTTCTTCATTGTCAGCTGAAATAGTTGCATCTGCTGGGATTTCTTTCTCAACAACATTTATAGTCCTTGTAGCCGTAGTTACATTTCCAGATGAATCTGCAACAGTATATGTTAATGTATAAGTACCTACCTTTTTGGTATTAAAGTTTCTTGTAACTTTTACATTATTAGTTATATCTCCATCCACATCATCAACAGCCTTATAACCTTTCTCAACATACAGGCTATCAACTTCTATTTCTACGACATTATCTCCATAAAGAGTCAATACAGGTGGAACAGCATTTGCATAAACTGTTATTACAAATGTTTTTGTTTCCGTTGCATCTCCTTTAGTAATAGTTGCTGTCAACGTTACCTGAGTATTCTCTTGAGGAGGTCTAATCTTACCGTCTTCTGAAACAATTCCTTCAGGATATGCTTGCCATGTTATTATGCTCCCCATTTCTCCAGATATTGGTAAAACAATATCCTTTGTTACTCTTTCAGGACTATCTCCCGGCTTGAATCCTATCTCCAAGTTTTTCTTGTCTTCACTAGTTTTTTCATTGTCATTATCAACGGTGAAATTAATCTTTGTGATGTTTCCATAAGGGTCAGTAACTATTAATTCATACTCACCATTTTTGTCAACTACTGTTCCGCCAGTAAATGGCAATCCATTTAGTGTTGCTGTACCTTCATCAAAATCAATAACGGGATAATATTTGAATACGTCTCCATCTTTCACGCCTGTAACTTCAGGTTGTGCTTTATCCAAATAAACAATTTTTACATCTGTTATTTCATTTCCGTATCTATCAATAATTTTAGCAACTATAGCAGTAAAGCCATTAGCACCTAAAACTAAAGGTCTGTCCTCGTTTATTAGACTTATATTATAAACCTTAAAGTCATCGTCACCTAATGAATCTAAATCAAACTCTCCTACATCAAAACTTGATGCACTAGTAATACAATAATACACCTTGGAGTACACAGCCTCTGAAACTGAGTCATTATAAAATTCAGTAGTTATCCAAACATTATAATCTTCATTGCTGCTGGTACTACTTGGACTTATATGTATTTGAGGACTTGCATCCAGATCGTCCTTAATTGTAACAGTAGTACTGTTTATTTCACTTATATTTCCAGCTTTATCTTTTGTTTTCGCTCTAATCTCTGTAGTTCCCAAATTCTTTATTTTAATAATACTATCATCAATATATAACTGCCAGTCGGATTCAACATTATCATAGAGTACTTTATAAACAGTTTCCGCTACTCCTGAAACATTATCCTCTCCAGAGATCAATTTAATTTCGTACCCTTTATTGTTATAGTCTCTATCAGGATATCTTTCAAATCCAGGCATGGCTGGAGCTGTTCCATCATACAAATAATTAATTGAATTTGAAAAATTACTCTCATTTCCTGCTTTATCAGTACCTGTGACCCTGTATGTATGCATTCCTTCAGTAATATCCTCAAGAGTTATGCTAACCGTAGTATCATCATTTTTATATACGCTGCTAATAACTTTTGAACCTTCATATATTTTTACCAAGTTAACATCTGAAGCACAATCAACTCCTATTACCAGAGTATCATCATTATCAATTACCTGATCTATTGTTTCCCCTTGGACTGAAACTATGGTTGGTTCTGTAGGTTTATTATTGTCATATTCATATTTAAATAAGCTTGAATCACTTTCATTTCCCGCTGGGTCTGTTGCTGTTACAATAAATGTATGTTCAGCTACTGAAAGCTCATCAAGTACAATCCTAACAGGGCTTTCTGCAGCATAGACAGCTTTTACAACAGTTTTTCCTTCATCACTTTCTTCATAAACCTGTATGTAGTCTCCAACTACCACATTTTCAATTACTATTTCAGGAGTACTGGCATTATCTATTTTAGTAGTATCTGAATCTTCATTTATAGAACCTATTGAAGGTATATTAGGTGATGCCGTATCCAACACTATATTCTTAGTAGCCTCAGTACTTACATTACCTGCATCATCAGTTGATGTTACCTTAATTATTATGTCTCCATCTTTAAGTGAACTTAAGTCTGCTGGGTCAGGAGTTAATGTCCATGAACCTAAATCGTCAGCTGTCACTGTTTTTGTCACTGTATTTCCATTTTCATCTTCAAAAACCACTTCAACTGTTGAATTTGCCTCTGCTGTACCACTTACTTCAACATCTGCTTTTTCCGAGTTATTTACAATATCGTCCTCTTCAATGGATGGATTAATTATTGGAGAATCAGGCACTCCTGTATCCATTACTACAGTTGCTAGGGTTTCACTGCTTATATTTCCTACATCATCCGTTGCTGTTACTTTAATATCTATTGACCCATCTACAAGACTGCTAAAGTTTAAAGTGGCTGACCAGTTTCCCTGAGAATCAGCTTCATCAGTCTTATTCATTCCGGTTTGATCTGAATCCACAAAATTTATAGTTATAGTGGAATTTGGTTCTGCTGTTCCACTTACTTCTACATCTTTTACCTCTGTATTATTGACTTTATCGTCTTCTTCAATTGGTGTATTTATTATAGGTGTAGTTGATACAGTATCTTTTTCTACTGTGTCTGCTGCAGCAGTTCCTGTGTTTCCAAATGTGTCTGTTGCTACAGCACTTACTGTTATTGTTCCATCTACTAAACTACTTAAGTCCGCTAAATCTCCACATAAACACCAAGCACCGCTTTCATTTGCTGTTACTGTTTTTATCACAGTTGCATTATTTGCATCTTTAAATGTAACTTCTATAGATGCATTAGCTTCCGTTGTTCCACCTACGTGAACAGTTGCTTTTTCAGTATTGTTTATTATATTGTCCCCTTCTATTGGTGTTGTTATTGCAGGTGCATCCGGACCTGTTTTATCTATTTTTATTATTACACTTTGTGTGTTAGCCACATTTTCTGATTTATCTTTGGCTCTATAATAAAGGCTTGTTTCACCTTCACTAGTTATTGTTCCTGTAGATGATTGTGTCCAACTTACATTATCAGTACTATATTCATATATTACAAATCCAGAATCATCTGTAGAACCTGACATCGTAAAGTTTACATCAGAATTTGTCCATGTTCCACTAGTATATTCGCTTTCATCATTTTCAGTTTCCAAATAAATTGAAGGATCAGTAGGAGCTTCTTCATCTGTTATTACATATGGTCCAAAATACCCTGGAGTTAAAGCATTTCCTGCATTATCTTCTGCCATATAGTGAAGATACCAAGTCCCCGCTTCTGTAAAATACACTTTTCTTGTTAAACTATTGCTAGCAGAACTCCAAGCACTATCACTCTCATCTGGAGTCATAGTACTATTAGTTAATGCATACTTTTGAAATGCAAAACCACTTCCACCTGTTTCGCTATAAGTTAATGTTTCACTACTTGAAACAGCCAACGTTCCACTTCCTATACTTGCTGACACAGTTGGTTCATCAGTATCATCAACAATAGTTAAAATCCTGCTAAAAGTTTTTGAGCTTGAGCCATCCTCATTTTTTACTTTCAAAGATATCAAATATTCTCCTGCACTTTTTCCCGAAAAGTCTGTCATCTTAGCATAATTAGAATTAACTGTATTATTATCTTTTGAAACTATCCATTTTTCTTCTGAAAGACTCTTTCCCATAGGGTCATAGCTTGTATCATCTATAGAGATAGACATATTACTTTCATATGTGTATAAAGTACTTGGTGATATAAAAAACTCAGCAATAGGAGTTGAATCCCCACTGGTTGCAGTTGATCTGTATTTTGAATATGATGTACTCCATTCTCCCTGATAATCTTTTACCAATAACTGAACAATATAGTTCTTATCTGCCTGAAATGCTGTTGGTTGACCACTTGTCCAACTGGTATCTGTTGTTTCTTTCCACTGCCATATCTCTTGTGCAATTCCCTTATCAGTATCACTCCGTTTATCAATATCATATGAGTCATCAATTATACTTACATTATATGAACTGTCAACACTTAGCCTAAAACTACTTACTGGCTTTCTGTGTACATAAATTGTCTTGACTAAAATATCATCATTATTGTAATTAGTTGTATAATAGATACTGTATTTCCCAGGCTTCTCAAAAGAAATATCCATATCACTTAAATACTGATTATTATAAACTACCGTTCCATTGGCATTTTCATAAACACTAGGATCATGAATCACCTTCCATTTACCATTAGGACAATTTCCATCTGCTGTATTGGTAGCTTCCGATGAAGGAGTTATACTTAAAGTAAAAGGAGTTCCAAAGGTCAAATATTGAACATTAGACTCTTTTGTAGAATTATATATATTATAAATATAGTCAGCAAATTTATCCAAGTCAGCATCATAAGTTCTTCCATCATCATCTCTATTTACAAATGTACCTTTACCACTATTTTTAGCAACAAATCCGCCTGTTCCATCTGTGCCAATTGCTTGTACCTGATTTGCATCAGTTCCCCACCCCAAATAATGAATTTCATCATTATCCATTCTAGTAAGAATTTCTCCCAGTGCAACAGGGTGATCAAAATCAGATACAGTATCATCTTCTAAGTTTACTATAAACCTTTTTGCAGTATCTCTCCATTCAGGCTGGCGAATAACTTGTGAAAATCTTTTCCCATTTGTTGTTTCCATAGTTAAATTCTCAAAGTTAAACCATGAAAGCATACTACAGCCATGAGATTGATACGCTGCCAAAGGACCAAATCCGTATTGTATATCATCCTCATCTGAATCATCAGTAGGATCATTAGGATCATCCGTACTAAAGTCTTCAAGGTCAGTATACTCTGAAATTTTCGTAGTTGAGTCAACTACATCTGTCATTTTAACCGTATCACTTGTAACTTCCATTGTTATGCTATGAGATCCTCCCATTGCATTATCAGAAAAAGTTTGTAATTTAGACACATAACTAGACTGATATGTAAAACTACTTGATGAATTATGAAAAGTACTTAGTGGCATATCTTTAATCTTATATAATGTAGGTGTCGATTTTCCTGTGGAACTATTTTTCTCCATCAACATTACATATCCAGATATCTTTTGATTATTTAAAAATGTAGTACTAACTGTTGACTGTCCATTTGAACTTACTGTACTATATGTATCAAGATTGGTAATTTTTGCATTAAATAAAAATCCTCCACCAATCATACTATGGTTGTTTACATTATTATCATCCATTGTAAAAGTAAACGTCTTCTTAGTAGAACTACTGCTTGGCATAAACATAAAGTCTGTATATGCAGGTGAACCGTAACCATAAAAAGAAATTTGATTTCCATCATTTTTAACTATTATGTGATTTGTACCTGAATAAGTTGAATCTGTGCCAGGATAATTAACTTCTCCCCAATCTCCATAATGATCAAATTTCTTCCATGCAAAACTGTTTTCTGCACTTACTTCACTTGCTTCTATAGCCGTAACATTAATTCTGTTTTGTGGTATACCCTTGGAAATCAATTTAGCAGTTATGTCATCACCAAAATTCGATACATCTTCACTTGAGCTTCCTACTGACAAAACCACATCAACATCGTATACCTTATCTACGCTAAGATTAACATCTGCCGCATGTGAAGTACCAGTAAAAACGAAATTGATAGAGTTAAAAACAAGCATAAATAATAGAAAAAATGATACTATCTTTTTTGTTTTTCTCTTTAAATTAATTTTAATTGAATTATTCATTAGCATATCTCCTTAAATTAATTTTAATTGAATTATTCATTAGCATATCTCCAATAAAGACATTTTTAAATATATGATTGTAAAAATTTATCTTTTCTTCGCAATCATAATAAATCATAATGCAAATTTCTCACAATTTTCTCACAAATCGATCAAATATTCCATTTGAATACCCTAATTTCTAAGAATGTAAAAAATTTTTTTATAAATATCATAAAAAAAATATCTCAAATAATTTTGCTTATAGAAAATTATTTTATTTCTTTATCTATCAGATAAAATTCATACGATGGTTTTCATGATTTTTTTTTTCGTTTGTTTATCCATATAAAATTCCCCCTTTAATTTTCCTGACAGAAAATATGTCTAAAAAATATAAATTAAGTTTATTCCTTATCTAAACGGGTAAAAATTTATTGTTTATACTTACAAATTGTGATAAGTTCTTAATAAAGACATAAATCAAATTTTACTCAAGGATGATTTACATATGATATATTTGCATAAAAGAATAGTATTAACAATAATTTTTGTAATTATAATTTCAGTAGCTTTTGTTTTAGTATACCTTGATTTTATTCCAAACAAATCTGCTCCTTTGGCAAAAAAAGGACTTTTTGATCTTAGAAATTGGGATTTTAGTAAGAATGGCCCTGTCAAATTATCCGGTGAATGGGAATTCTATCTTGACCAGCTTTTGTCTCCGGAGGATTTTGAGAATACCAACCCTTCCAAACCGACCTTTACAGCCTATGTAAAAGTTCCATCCAAACTTGATAAAAGTATTTACCCTGATCATTGCTGCGGTACATATCGTCTTTTGATTAATATAAATCCCACTAAGGATATTTTTGGTATAAAAACATCTAATATAAGAATGTCAAACAAGCTTTTTATTAATGGTATACTGCGTGGCTGCAGTGGAAATCCTTCAGATGATTTAACCGTGTATTTTCCTGGTAATACACCATATTCAACTTATTTTGATGCTGATGAAAACCAAATTGAAATTGTTCTTCAAATAGCCAATTATACATTTCCAAATTCAGGAATTATTCATCCAATATATTTTGGATTACACAAAGATATATCTTTATTTGAATCTGTATCCAATGGATTTGATCTGTCAGGAGTCATTATCCTAATCTTATTTGCTGCTTATCATTTAGGAATTTATTACTCAAGAACAAAGGATAAAAGCTTTCTATACTGCGGTATATATTTTATATTGCTTTCAGTATGTACTTTTACAACTGGAGAAAAATTATTTATGAGAATATTTAGCTTTATTCCCTTTGAAATTTCGTATAAATTACAGGATTTCGCATCTTTTTTAAGTGCTTTAATATTAGCATTATTTATTAATAGTCTCGGCAAGGACTTCTTTCCTAAAAAAGTCTTGATATTTTCCTTTATTATTTATATCCCATATTTAGTTGCCATTATTCTTATACCTTACAATAAGTACAATTATTCACAAAATATTATGTGGCTTTTTACTACAATTTTAGTTTTATTTATTCTTATTAGGCTTATAATCTGCTATTTTAAAGGTAACTATGGGAATCTGAATAAAACCGGTGTTGTGCTGTTAATTGGAAGTATTTCAAGTATAATGTTTTTAATGCTGAGTAGTGTTTTTTTCTATAGAAATATTATAAATACCATTATATTTGGTCGGCTGGGTTTTTTTAGCCTTATAGTTTTTATGGCAATTATGCTGGCAAATAAATATACATATGCTTTTTTTAATATGGAAAAATCAATTGACATGGCAAAAAGAAATGAACTGGCTTTTTTACAGGCCCAGATCAAACCTCATTTTTTATATAATACAATCAGCACTGTTATTTCCTTTTGCCACACAGACCCTAAAAAAGCATCTGACCTCTTAATTAATTTCAGCAAATACTTAAGATTAAGCTTTGATGTTGATATCTCTTCTTCCCATATATTTATCGAAAGAGAATTGCAGTTAACCAGAGCATATGTTGAAATTGAAAAAGCACGCTTTGGTAAGAGAATACAGGTAAAATACGATATTGACGAAAAATTGCTCAGATGCAGTATTCCGCCGTTAATAATCCAGCCATTAGTTGAAAATGCCATACGGCATGGTATATGTAAGAAGGAGAAAGGCGGCATGGTATTGCTGTCTATAAAAGAAGTAGATGAAAAAGTACATATTCGTGTTTTTGATGACGGTATAGGAA
>CAZVNH010000079.1:0-9208 GCA_964628575.1 uncultured Thermoplasmatales archaeon
ACAATTTTCTAATTTTAAATTTAACATTAAAATTGCAACATTCAATTCTTTATAAATTGTTAAAAATACTTCGACCTTTTTTATTTCTCCAGACATTTTAGTGTTTGATGGAAATTTTGAAGATATTGTAAAATCTTCTAATTTTAATCTAAACCGTTTTTCACATAATTTCTGTGGTAAAAGGAATTTTTCAGCTATCTCAAATTGCTCAGAATATGGTTTTTTCCAATTAGTGTTTATCTTTTTCTCTTTAAATTTTTCTATAATTTCTTCTCTTGTTAAATTATTAATATTATTCAAAAAAAATGTGCTCAAATAAGCAAAAAATATTTTTTTAAAATTTAGGGGAATATCGTTTGAATCAGTCAATTTTTTTACAGATTTTATTTTTGTCGTATTAAATCACCAGATTTATTTAAAGATATAAATATATCTCTCTTATTATGAAATTTTTTAAAATCTAAAACGTTAAAATTTAAATTCTTTAAAAGATTAATTAAATTATCCTTATCAAAAAAATGAATTGGTAATATTTTTTTATTATAAACTAATGAATTAAATTCTTCTTTTCTAATTATTACTTCAAAAGTTTTAGAGTCTTTTATAAATTGTTTAACAAAATAATCCTCTTTTTTTGTTGAATTGCATGTATTAATGAAAAGTAAACCTTCTTTTTTTAATATTTTATAAAATTTTTCAAGGATTTTTTTTACATTGTCTGTATGAACATGTTGAATAACATGATTACATAAAATAACATCAAACTTTTGCTTTGATTCAATTGATTCTATTGATAAAGTTTTGCACTTTACTTTCTTTGAAAGATTTAATCTATTAACTAATCGTTTTGCTGAATCTAATCGATGTTTATCAGGATCGATAAGTAAAATGTTGTCAAAATATTTTTCAAATTCAGGTAGAAGTCTACCGTCTCCACAACCTGCATCTAGAAACCATGTATTGTCTTTTATAATATACTTTGCAATTTGTTTCTTCATTATATCTAATATACGCTTTTCTGATTTTTGCCAGTATCCTATACCGTTAATAGATTCCTTTTCATCTATCATTTTTATAGTTATTTCATCATTATAATCAGGGTAAACGTATCTTTGTTTCATCATAAAACAATCTATTTATTGAATGTTAAATTTTTTTAAAAGCATTGTTATAAGTTTTTTAAATAAATGTCTTTGTTAATATCAGGCCGTGACTTTGATATTATTTTATTGAAGAATTTTTGACTTAAAAGTCCCTTGTTTGACTTATAAGTCTGACTGAAAAGTTATTTTTAAGGCAAAGTCAATTTTTATATAAAAATTTAAAAAAATCAAAAATTTTATTATAATCAAATTATTTTCATTAATTACCTAAAGGTTTGTAATTATGGAACAAAAAGATTATCCATCAGTTATATATAAAACAATTAACAATAGATTGGGGATTATATCGGCATATCAAGATAATGATACTATTAATTATACTGAAATACTAGAGAAGTCACCAATTAATAAACAACCTTTCCTTGAGATGATTATGATATTAAATCTTGATAAACTTGTTGTAAAATATGAGTTTGAAAAAAATCCTATATGCAAATGGGAAAACAAATATCAATGTCGAAATATGGGTAGAAGAATATCTTTAAAATCAGATTATTTAACACTCTTAAATGAACATATTATATTTAATAATGATTGGAAAAAAAGAATGATGAAATACATTGTTACAAAACCATTTTTACATATCTGTGAAAAACTTAATGAATTGCTTCTTTTTCATTCAAACGAATCTTTTAATAATGAAAATAACATTATAGATGAAAATTGGATCCGAATTAAATCTTTAGATAGATATTTCAAAAAAGACATTTGTAATCTTGCATGCATCCCAAATAAAAAAAATCATAGAATATCAAAGGCTAGATTTAAGAGATTTGGCATAGATGAGAATTGTTATTGCAATTCTGATGTTTCTGAAAAGATAGGAAAAATTGTAAATTAGTTGGTGAATAGATGACTGATACCATATATAGTGCAGCAGCAATATGGTTAGGTGAAATATTTAGAAGTCCTAAAAAAAATGATTGGGAAACAATTACTTCTAATATTGCGGAACTTTTAAAAAAGAAAAAGAATGAGATTGAAGATAAAATCAATGGTGTTATTATTTCTTCAGAATTTAGAAGAGAGGATGTCCCTTTTGTTGAAGCTGTGATTAATAACATAGTTATTAAAATAGATAATATTAATATTGATTCCACTGGTATTTTAAGAATTAAGCCATGTGTCTATAATGACGGACCTCAATTCTCTAAAATTTGGTTCGTTCTTGAGCATCATAAGAGTAAAAATTTTTTACCAGGAAATTCTCTTTTTAAATATTATTCATGGGCAAAAAATATTTCATCTGATATTTTTCAAATTTTAAAAAATTGTATGGAAGAATCATTAAGAGAAGATTTAAGCGATTCGAAATTTAATTTAAACGTACCGGAATATACTGTAGAATTTAAAGTAGCATCTTCATATTCTTCAGCTTTCAATTTATTATTGGAAAAATCTCAATCTTTAGGGGATATCATTGAATTGATTTCCAATCCAGATTATTCTCATGAAAAAGAATATTATTTAGATATTCAATCTTTTGCATATAATAATAATATAAATACTGTTACAGAACTCCTAGAATTATCTGATTTACATGATATTCAATGGAGATTCAGGGAATCGCGATCAGACGATAAACATAATAATGAAGATAATTGGAAAGGATATTATGCAATTATTAATGATGAATATAAAAAAAAGATTGAACTTACTGCTTTTGTAACCGGGAAGATGTCTAATGGTGCTCCAAAATATATTCATAATTTTCCATCAGCTATTGTAAATGAATCCATAGACATTATTTAATTATTATGGGGGACATATAATTAAAAGAGGGAAAAAATCATTTTCTGATAGATTAAAAAAAAATCTATCAGAGGATAAATCATGTTTAATTTCATCTCATGGATTCCCAACTGATTTTAAACAAATATATGATTTTCTTGATAAATTTGAGGAAATTAGTGGTGATTGTGATTTACTTGAAAAACATATTCAGAATATCCTTCATGAACATCCATGGATTATAGATAAATCTATAAAGAATACAATGAAAGAGGTAACATTCAAACAACTACTTAAGGAGAAAGGAAAAGATCTAAAAAAATATATTAAAGAACATGAGAAAGATAGACTTGATTTATTTTATAGATATGATGATAAAAAAATAACAATTGTTGAGTTAAAACGACCATGCCTTACTATTAAGGTAAAAGCATTATCACAATTAATTGGTTATAGATATATAATTAAAACTCAATTTCATAACAGAAAAATATATTCATTTTTATTGGGCAGTTGTTTTGAAGAACCAATTGATGATTTAGCCAAAGATTTTGAAAAAATTCATATTTATATTAGGACTTTTAAAGATATGATTTCAATTAGAAGAAAGGATATTGAAGAATTTGAGTCAATGCTTGGAAAAGTAAATAATGTAAATATTCTTGATTATATAAGTAAATAATCATATAAAAACAAAATTTCAAAAATTTTTTAATTTAAGTATTTAAATCTATCTACTCTGCACGTTTATTCAAAAAAAAGAGTATTTTTATCGAATTTACGTACAAGTTGATGAATACATACCAGATTCAATGTACTCCCATTCAAATAGTACCTTTGAAAATAAATCTTGTCTAACAAGTAAAAGTTTGATAGTCAGTATTTTAGAAGAACACTTTCAGCACCACATAACACACATAATATATATTTTTATAGGATGTCATATTGTTTCAAAGCTGGTTGTAAGTCAAAATTTATTAAAGGAGCTTTAATCTCACCGAGCAATGGTCTTTCTACTGTTCTTCTACCAAATATTGAATAAGGAAGAATTCTTGGTCTATTCCAATAATTAGCTTTCCAGACAATATCATCACAATCCAAGAAAAACGCATGCTTCTCCCAATTCTTTTTAAAATTATTACAACATATATTATTATTGGAAGAATCTATTAGTTCAACACCCCATTCATTATTAATGATATTGTTAAACTTAATATTATTATCAGAAGACCTAATAAAACGGATACCATAGTGATTACCTTTTATATCATTACTAGTTAGAATATTACCTGAGGAATCTTGAAAGTGTATACCACGGATGTTGCAATTAGATACGATGTTTCTAATAATGGAGGTTTTTTCAGAAGAATTTATGAATATTCCATCCCAACTATTGTTCAAAATGGTATTCTCTGAAATAATACCACCAGTGCAATAAAACTGTTCTATACCAAATCGGTTGTTCAACAAAACATTGCCTGTAATACTCAAGTTCTTGATATGCCATGAAACAATAGCTGTATAACAGTCCATAATTGTATTTCCTTTAATTATGCTGTATTCAGCTGCATCATCATAAGAGGGTGAAGCGTTATAGAGACCTATACCAATATATTCATTTGAACTTATAAAATTATCAGAAATGATATTATTACGAGAAGAAAGGTGAACACCAGCTTGGTCATTAGATAGAAGTATGTTATTTGAAATAAAATTGAAGGTGCTGAAATATTCGATATATATAGCACTCCCACCCACACAACCACTGATGGTGTTATATGAGAGAATGTTACCACTTGAATTTAACAAATGTATTCCAAAGGAAGTGCTATTTAAGATTATATTGTCAGATACGGTATTATTATTACTTATTGGACTAAGTCTAATACCAATAAAAGCATTAGATATTATATTATTAGAAATATGGCAGTTATTTATTCCTTCAAGCTGAATGCCTATATTTTCAGTTCCACTGCTATGTATAGTGAAACCTATGAAATTAGTATAATTAGTACATAAACGGACAATATTGGTATATTTACCACCATCAATAACCGTTGCATTTTTATTCTCACCCTGCAGTATTATTGATGTATTCACCACTAAATTTTCGTGATAAAATCCACTATACACAAAAATTGTATCCCTATCAACTGCTGCATCTATTCCATCCTGAATATACCGATAGGGATGTTCTATACTTCCATCCCATGGACCCAGTATATTGTCATCGTCGACATAGATGGTTTTGTTTATTGTTTCGTTAGAGGATACAGAGAATGGGATAATAGTTCTAAATAGCAAAATAAAGATAAGTATACTTATGAATTGGTTTTTCATAATTTCCTCCTCAATTACTTTAATAAATTATCGACATTTAAGATTTTTGTATAACTATAAAATCGTGATTATTTTTAAAAAATTTGTTTAAAATAAACTCTAAAGATTTTTTTCTCCTATTTAATCACCTTTTTTTATTTTTTAAAGATTGTACTAATAATTTCTCCCACTTATTTCCCTTCAAGCCTAAATTAAATAGTAAAAGATGGGAAACACTTTTAAGGCAGTCATTAAAATATCATAATGAGAAGAAAAAGGAGGTTTATTAGAAGATAATATAATTCACCAAAATAACAATAAGAACATAGGAGAGAATCATCAAGCTTATTATAATTAATGGATGAACTTTTAAACTATTGCCTGAGTTAAAAGAACCAAAATTACCCCCAATATAACTAGGACCAGTATTAATTGGTCCACCATATCCACCCATATTATCAAATATTTTAATAGTTAATAATATTTAAAATCTCCTACAATATAAAGTTTTGAGTCAAACAGGAAACTTCTAACTCAGATTGGATTTTAGGTATAAAACACCCTTTTTGCAACACCGTGTTTGTAACACCGTATCATGCAACAGAGCCAAGCATTGAAATAAAAGATAATCAGATCTATGACTTGAATGATGTTTCTAAAAATTCAATAACTCTATATCATTCTCATCAGGGTATAAGATATTCTCTATCTGCAGGCCATAAATCATATTGTGGTAGAAAACCTGGAATTTTATGATAAGATTTTTTTTCACCCCACCAATTATTTAACCATAAGTTAAAATTTTTAAATGTGTAGCAATCCTCTAAATTATTAAATCGTATAAAATTCATCTGAGGTATAATATTGAAAGTATCCTCATAAAATATAATACTTTTGTCTCCATTTCCAGTTATATCATTCCACATAAAATAACAATCCTCTGAACTCACACTTACCACACCATTTCCATTATTTTCATTAATTTTATTTAAAGTAATTAAATTATGGTCGGATTCAAGAAGATAAATTCCTATATTATTTTTATTTATTATATTACTAAATATGGCTATGTGATCTGACCAATCTAGATATATACTCCTTTTTATATTATCCTCTAAAATGTTATTACAAATATTACAAAATTTACAATTAGCTACAGAAATTCCTGCATTAGATTTATGGTTTCCGCAATTTTTAATTGTAAATCCCTGAATTGTCACATATTCTTGATAACCTAAATAAATTACATCACCTTTATTTTCCCCATCAATTATTGTTTCCTCTCTTTTTTCACCATTCAACGTGATATTATTTTCGGTAATATCAACTTTCTCATAATAAGTTCCACATTTTACTTGAACGACATCTCCTAGCTGTAATTTTTCGGAAGTAAGCGCATCTGAAATTTTTCCATAAAAAGTTTCCGATTCTCGGTAAATATAAGCTGCATGATAAACATCATATATTATATTTTGATAATTGTTATTTGATATTGTTACAATGCTATCTCCTCCTAATTCTATGGCTTTTTGATATGATAAAAATTGGTTATCGATTACTTTACTATCTCGGGCATCAATAAGTTGTATCCCTATGCCCTCTCTTTCCCTGTTATATTTCTGAAAAATGTTATTTTCTATTCCATTAATGTCAGAGATTATCTGAATTGCAGTATTATCATTCATACTATTTATAACAAAACTAGAAATATTTACATTGTCAGCACTTATAAAAATACCAACATTAGCTGAAGTATTTATAATCGGCTTTTTAGTTGTGAAATTAGCAAGTATATAAACAGGGGTATAAACATAAAGGTTTTCGTTATATATCCCATCTTTTACCATTATTGTATCTTTTCCAACATCTTCACCTGCCTTATCTATTGCATCCTGAATTGTTTTAAATGGATATTCTTTGCTTCCATCCCATGGTCCTTTAGTATTGGTAGCATCAACCCAATATGTCTCTCCATTAACGGAGCATTGGGATTTTATAAGTATACATTCGTCACTACACACCATGTAGCTACAACTGCTTAATAACAATATTAATAACATAACTGATAAGAATTTTAACATTTTCTTCCTCCCTGGATTTTTAGATAACTTCTTTAAATTTAAAATCATAATATTATATTTATTTATAAATCTATTGTATTTTAAATGAAACAAATGTTATCTTATTTTTATTTTTTTAACCATCTTTAGCCAAAAACAACGAGGACAATCTTCAAGAAGATTCAAATTCGAAGGTGATAATTTATACTCCATCTATACTTCCTCCATTCGATATTTGTTAGAAGGTTTTAGTGTTTCCTCTTTTTGTAAACTATCCAAGGTAAGAAACTTAGTATCAAATCCAAACGCAATCATCTCACGGATAACCACATAATATTATACGCAATGATTTTACACAACATCTCGTTAATCTGTGCTGTTTAATTTTTTGATTTTAAAGTTTCTCCGAATTTTTTCTTAATAGCACTAAAAGTACTCTCAGCATTGCTTCTTTTATGATAATGTTCCATAAATTCTTCTTTATTAAGTTGAAAGTAATGAAATGTTTTTTTGTTTACTCAAAAAGTTTTTATTATTTATTATATTATAACTTGTGTTGAGATCATTAGAGGTAGGGTATGTTTATGGATAAGAAATCAGATGAGAAGGATGAGGAACTACAGAAAGTTGAAGAGAAGTTAGAAAAAAAGAATAAAATGTCACCCTTACGAAGGGTATTACTATGTATTTATTTTGTATTATTGGTTCCTACAACGTTATATTTCTTAATCGCAACCTGGCCAGTATCTAGCACAGGAATTGATCCTGGACAGGTAGAGTATTTTCATGGATGGTTAACTATAAGTCTATGTCTGGAAACGAGGGTGCTGTTACTTGTAATTCTCTCAGGAATATTGGGGGCTTTTATTCATTTTGGTACCTCGTATATTTTTTTTGCAGGTAGAAATGAACTACTAAAGAATTTTACAGTATGGTACATTTTACGACCACTTATAGGTGCAGCTTTAGCAGTCATAACTTATTTTGTCTTTAGGGGAGTATTGTTCAGTGCAGATACCGATTTAAGTAATATCAATCTTTATGGTATGTTGGCAATAGCCGGCTTGGTTGGAATGTTTTCAAAGCAGGCTATTGAGAAACTGCGACAGGTTTTTGATGATCTGTTTATGAAGGTCAAGGATATTGAAAAAGGAGAATAATATAAAGAAAAGCCGAAATAAGGTAAGAAAAAATGAAATTTAACATTAAATCAGAATACAAAAAACTAAGAGCTGTATTAGTTCATAAACTCGGAAATGAAATTCGGAGATTAAATCCCAATAACTTAAAAGATAATCTTTTCGAGGATATTCCATATTTAAAATACATGCAAGAAGAACATCAGGACTTTATTGGGTACTGTTGAATTTAGGAGTGTTGAATTTGGAGTGGTTTATGCAATCAATATACTATATACTTATAAATTCCTATTTTGAACCACATTTTTACAATAAGATTTTTATAATATAACAAGATTTATTTATTTGGAGGAATTACAAAGGATTGTTGGAGATAAAAAATTGTATAAGAAAATAATTGGAATAGTTAGTTGTATGTTATTACTTATACTGTTATTACCAGTTGGAAGTTCTTCAGGTAATACTAATGTCGAAATTGATTTATTTTCTGGTACAAATCATAGAAATTTTGGTAATGGAATAGGTTTTAAGATTTATAATTCTGGTAACAAACCTGCAACAGTAAACATAAGTTGTAGTATGAATTTTTTATATAAAGAACCTGATAGTTTTAGCTTTGATGTTACGGTAGATCCAAACGATAGTGAGTTGGGTAATTTTGGAATATCAAATGGAATAAAACTTATTGATGTTTATGCACAAATAGATGATATGATTATTACTCGTCATGGTTTTTCAATTGGTCAATTTGTAATTTTTCTAAGTTAAAATTGTATTATAACATAATATAAAGAGG
>CAZVNH010000080.1:0-9133 GCA_964628575.1 uncultured Thermoplasmatales archaeon
TAAGCATGCTATGTTTCAAGGTGGAGAGTTTAGAAAGAATATGGTAGAAGAATGGCTACGTGGTCAAGATAGCATTTTTGTACTACCTGAGTTACTTGAACATGAAAATTATACTTTAGACTTCTGGACAAATGTTTCTCTTGATGATAACTGGCAGGATGTAAATGTTCCAGCAATTCATATTGGTGGATGGTATGATTGTTTTGCTCAAGGAACTATTGATGGTTTTATGGGATATCAATACTTAGGAGGAACAGGTGCAAGAGGAAATTCTAAATTGATTATGGGCCCATGGACCCATGGAGCAAGTAGGCGATCAGGTGAACTGCTTTATCCTGAAAATGCAATGCCTTCCTTTCCTTTTGATTTGTTTGTTGATATGATTAATGAGTATACAATGGGACAGGACAGTGATTTTAATGATTGGCCGGCTGTATCATATTATGTTATGACTGATGTATATGATATTGATGCACCAGGCAACGAATGGAGATATGCTGATACCTGGCCAATTCCCTCTGATGAGGCTAGCTGGTATTTCCATGATAATGGTGAGTTAAGTAAAACTATTTCAAGTAATGAAAATTCTTTAACATATTTATATGATCCTGAGGATCCTGTTCCAACAGTTGGTGGTCAGAACCTAATTCTTCCTAGAGGACCTTATGATCAGAGAACTATTGAAAATAGGGATGATGTACTAGTATTTACTAGCAATGTTCTTGAAGAACCATATGAAGCAACAGGTCCAATTAAGGCAAGGCTTTATGTTTCCTCTGATTGCCTGGATACAGATTTTACAGTAAAACTCTCTGATGTTTATCCTGATGGACGTTCTATGCTTATCACTGATGGAATACTTCGTATGAGATATCGAAACGGTGCAGATCATTGGGAATTTATGGAACCTCAAGAGATCTACGAAGTAGAAGTTGACATGTGGAGTACATCTTATGTTTGGAATACTGGTCATCAAATTCGAGTTGCTGTATCATCTTCAAATTATCCAAGATTTCTTACAAACCCTAATACAGAGGACGCAATATATGAAAATACCATTTTTAATATTGCAGAAAATACTATATATTTAGGTGCAGAGTATCCTTCATGTATTGTTCTTCCTGAAATAAAACAGGAATCAAGTAATCCACCAGACAAACCAGCTAAACCTCAAGGGACAATATCAGGTAGATTTGGTGTTGAGTATGAATATACTTCAAGTGCAATAGACCCTGATGGAGATAAAATATCTCTTCTTTTTGACTGGGGAGATGGAAGCAGTAGTGGCTGGATTGGTTTATTTAACTCGGGAGAAGAAATATCAATTCCTCATAAATGGAGTGGACTATCTGAGAAAAGTTTTGAAATAAAAGTTAAAGCCAAAGATATTTATGGGAAAATTAGTGAATGGTCAGATCCTTTAATTGTAACAATGCCTAGAAATAAACAATTAGTAAAAAATAATCTACAACTATTTTTAGAAAAAATACTTAATAGATTTCCATTACTTCAAAGGATAATAATTTAAACAAACCTGAATAATAATTCTGGTTGCATTAACCATGGTCTGCAATTCCATTCCATCTGGTTTATCTTCACTTTTATGTAAAGGAACATGAATAAAACCAGATTTTATATCTAAATTGTTTGTATCAATGTAATCTAGAAGGCTATACAATAGGGCATTACATAAAGAATATCCACCATGTAAACTTGTTCGTGATGGTATATCATTCTTTCTTAATTCTCTGACGATTTTCATTGCAGGAAAAGGAGAAAAGCGAAACCAGCGCCCATTTGGAATTATTTTTTCTAAGGATTCATTCTGTTCTTTTTTTAAATTGTATCCAATTTTCTCAATTCGAATTCTTGGATCACCAGCTGCAAGACCAATTGAAAAAACATAATCAGGATTATAGTCTTTAATAGCCTGATATACAATATCAATTGACTCTGAAAAATTGCTGAGATTTACCATTACTGGTATTCCAACTATTATTGCTCCATTTATTGTCTCACCATCTAGTTCCTTAGCAATAAGCTCTGAAGGATTAACATCAAATCTTGAAAAAGGCCCAAAACCAGTTACTAATACAATAGTTGATTCTTTTTCTATAGACGACCGGGAATTATTTATAAATAAACCTGAAAAAATAAGAATTAATGTGATTATAATTACTAAACTTCTTTTTATCATTTATAATTACCTAGATCAATAATCTAAATTTTGTTATTATAATATAAAAGTTTTTATTAAATTTTAATAAATTTGTTGTATGGAAAATATTTAATTAATTGTTACAAATAAAAAAATTATTATATAATTAAACAAGACCTCTGACGTTAAAAACAGGTCTAAATACTTCATTATTTTTATTCTGTAAATTTTTTTTGTTATAAGTCTCTGGATAATTAATATTACTTGTTTGAAATATGTCAATGTTGGGATTTGTGATATTATTAATATTTTGTCTTTTATTTAAGGAGGTTAAATTTAATATTCTTTCTTTAATAATAAAATTTTTTACAATATCTTCAATTTCCAATGCTTCATTATAATTGTTTACAACCCCCGCAATTTTCAAATTGCATCACTAAATTAACACACGTTAATTACCTTTATTAAACCTTCGTTTATCGGTTATTAAAAATAAATTTATTATTATTTATTCAAAATAACCATTTTTTAATTAAATTCATTTAATAGGTCATAATGTAAAAAAATAATCCTAATAATTATTACAGGTTTACTCAAATTTATTATAAAAAATGTCATATCTAGTAACTTTTTAATATCTAAATTATATCCTTTTTCATCCTTTTGGTGATAACTTGGAGTTTTTCAATTCATATGAAGATAGATTTCGCGCAGAAGAATATTCAAAATTAGAATTTCATAACACATATTATTTAGCCTATAGAGATTTACCAGAGATAATAAAGAAATATGTAAAAGGAAAAAAAGCAATTGATTTTGGATGTGGTACTGGACGATCTACCAGATTTCTACAAAAACAAGGATTTTCTACTATCGGAATTGATATATCTAATGAAATGATTGAAATTGCACAAAAACTTGATCCCGATGGTGATTATCGACTAATAAAAGATGGAGATTACAGTCATTTATCAATAAATTCATATGATCTTGTTTTTTCTTCATTTACATTTGATAATATTCCTATGGAACAAAAGGTAGATCTTTTTTCAAGTCTTACTAATCTTTTAAACGAACAAGGAATATTAATAAATCTAGTATGTTCTCCTGAGATGTATACTCATGAATGGGCCTCATTTTCAACAAAGGATTTTCTCGATAATAAGTTTGCTAAAAGTGGTGATATAGTACGAATAGTTACCACAGATTTTAAAGATAAAAGACCGTGTTATGATATATTGTGTTCAGATAAGGATTATAAAAAAATATTCTCAAAATCAGGATTGAATTTAATTAAAACTTTTAAACCTCTTGCTAAAGGAGACGAACCTTATAAATGGGTAAATGAAAAGAAGATTGCTCCTTGGACTATTTATGTTTTAAAAAAATAATTACTATCTATAATTAGGTTTTTAATTAAAAATTATTTTTTAACTCATTATTTCAATAATCCAACACAAAATATTAATATACAAATAAGATTGGTTTAGTCTAATATTCAGTTCTGGGGGAACGATATTTGGTAAAAGGAAAAAAACATGAGCACATTGTTCATAGAAAAGAAGGATGGGCAGTTAGAGCAGCTGGTTCAGAAAGACCTTCATCTTTATTTCAGACTCGTCCAGAGGCTATTGATTATGCAAGAGAGCTTGCAAAAAAACATAATGTATGTATGGTAGTACATGATGAAAAGGGTAAATTTGAGGAATTTGATTGTAAACCTGAATTTAAAAATCGACATGTTGTGAAAAAAGGTCCTGGATGGGCAGTGATTGCAGAGGGCGGATCAGAAGTCGAGCAAATTTTCGATACAAAAGGTGCAGCTATGGCTTATGCATATGAGTTAGCAGAAAAGCATAATGTATGTGCACTTGTTCATTCTGAGGATGGAAAAATCGAAAGTAAAGAATGTTCACCAGAGGATCATCCTGGAATATTAGAAGTATTCTATATGAATTTAAAGATGTACTTAAACAAATTATAAATTTAGTTCTTTATTCTTATATTTTTTAGTTTAGAATAATCTAAGAAAATTATCTAATAGTTTATTATCAAATATTTTAAATCATTTCAACCTTATTTATCAATGGATATCTGTCTTCAACATTTTTACCAGTAATAATAAAAGGTGTATCTCCTATTTTATCTCCATTTAAATCAGACCCATTATATAAATCCCAGTAATTACCTTGTCTTTTTTCAGGGTTGTACCAATAATTTAAATCGTTTGAATAATCATACGCGATATCCCAGTTTAGATGGTCAAGAAGATTATTCTAAATATTGTTGTGATATATTGTATTGTTAAATGAATTAACAGTTATTTCTAAAAATCGACCATAATTTTGAGTAATTTCATTTTTATAGATAGTGTTATTATTACCGCTCATAAGTATTGCAGTGTTAACATTTAATGTAAAAATATTTCCAGAGATAAGATTATTATCATTCATTATGTTTATTCCAATATAATCATTTTTTAAAATATTATCAATAATCCTACAATGATTGCCATCTGAAATCCAAATTCCATAACCAGTAAAATCATCAGTCGAATTTTGAATTGTAAAACCACTGATATTTACAAAATCTCCACCCTTACCTATTCTAACTGGTGATCTACCAGTACGACTATTAATAATTGTGTTTGTTTTATTTTGACCAATAAGATTAATTGACTTATCAATATGAACAACTTCATTATAAAATCCACTATAAACATAAATTGTAAAGTTATTTTGAGAGTATTCTACTGCATCCTGAATACTAGAAAAATTTTTTTTACCAGTTCCACCAACATATAATAAAATTGGCTCAGTTTCTTCATTTTCTTTTTCAATTTTGTCATCTTGCTGATCATCATTATTATCATCTACTGTTTCAGAAGAATTATCATCTTGATTTGAATTTGGTTTATCTTCATTACAGCCAGTTAAAACAACAATTAATAAAATTAATATAATTAAAATAATTAGTAAATTCATTTTCATTTATAAACCTCAGTTAATATTTTTCATATATATTTTATATTTAATACTTTACCTAACATGTTTCTCCTTTCATATGAAAAAATTGTTTACATAATATTTGATATATATTTTAGCAAAATATATAATTATATCATATTTAATAATTCTCTCTATATTTATATTTAAATTATATATACAAAAAATAACTAATAGTATTAAATAAAAGTCTTTATTATATAAATTTATTATTGGAGTATTTATTATTGAGAAATAGTTCAAGATAGTAAAACTAAAAAGGGATAGAAATGAAGGCAATTATCAAACAAATAGAAGGAATATCATTTGTTGGAAAAACAGAAAGTAATCACTGGGTTGCAATTGATGGACCAAAAAAATTCTATGGATCAGAAGCAGCACCACGACCTAAAGAACTATTACTTCTATCACTTGGTAGTTGCACAGGTAGTGATGTGGTAGCAATTTTAAAAAAGAAAAGAATTAAACTATCAAGCTTTGAGCTTCACTTAAATGCTGAAGTGTCAAAGGACCATCCTAAAGTATTTACAAAAATACATATCGAATTTATATTTCAAGGAAAAGATCTTGATCGGAAAAATCTTGAAAGAGCAATTGAGCTATCACAAACAAAGTATTGTCCAATTACACAGATGTTGAAATCCTCAGTTGAAATTACTACATCATATAAAATTGAATGATATTTTAGTTATTTTAATAATATATTTTTTTGTTCTACTAATTTTTCTAAACTATTAATTGCTTCTTTAACATTATCTGCTTTAACTATATATGAACCTGACACAAAAAAATTAGCGCCTGCTTTATTTACAAGTCCAATAGTTTTATCAGTAATACCACCATCAACTTCAATATCAAGTTTGGGTTTTAGTTTTCTTAAGGATGAAATTTTTTCAAGCATTTCTGATAGAAATGGGCTTCCATAAAAACCAGGATTTACTGTCATAATTAATACTTGGTCAATGTTATCTAAAAATCCATTAAGTTTTGAAATTGGAGTTTCAGGATTTAATACAAAACCAATTTTTTTACCAGTTGTATGAACTTGTTTAATGATCTTTTTTGGATTGTCACAAGACTCATAATGAACAAGAACCATGTCAACTTTTTTAATATATTTCTCAATCCAGATTTCAGGACCTTTTATCATTAAATGAGCCTCATAACTACATTGTGAATCTGGTAGTTTAAAATCAAAATTCAATGATTGGTTTGGAACGAATTTATTATCCATAATATCAAGTTGAACCAAGTCAACATATTCTCTAACTTTTGATATTCTTTCATTTAACTCATCTTGATTTTTTGCAATAATTGCGGGTATTATTTTCTTATTCATATTTACAAACTCCATTATTTTTTTCAGGTAAACAATGGACTATATTTTTTCCATTTTATATTAATCATTAAAACCAAATTCCATATTATTTTTACTCACTATTTTTTATCTTCTAAAATCATTTTTGTCTCAATTTTATATGATTCAACATTTGGTTGATCAAAAGGATTAACACCTATTAAATATCCTAAGTACATCATCTCCATTTCCTTGAACTGCAAAAACTGAGCTATTGAAAAAGCTGATTTATCAGGTATTACAATATCAACAAATGGTCGTTTCCCTTTTTTAAAAGCACGTTGTACTCCAATTAGAATTGCATTCATAACTTCATTTAATGGTTTTGCTTGTATACCTTTAACCATTTTTGAATATTCAGAACAGTTAGGAATATCTATAATACTCCTATTATTTTCTACTCTAACAAATGTGGTAAATTTATCATATGGACCACCTAGATATAATTGAGCCATTGAATGCAGATCAGTTGATCCAATAGATACAGTGGGTGTGATACCTGCAAAAACCCTTTCATTCTTTTTATTAAATTCCTTTCCAATGCTTTCACCCATTAATTGTCGGTACCACTTACCTATTGATTCAAGATCAGTGTTAAATAAAAATAGATCGCAAATATTTTTACTATTCATGTAATGACTATAAATAATTGATGCGCTCATTGCAGCAGGATTTTTTTTTATGTCTTTATTAAGGCATTTATCTCTCATTAATTTGGCGCCTTTTAACATTTGATTGATATCGATTCCCAATATACCAAGAGGGAATAAACCTACAGATGAAAAAACAGAATATCTACCACCAACTTTTTTAGGAATTTCTATAACATCAAAACCTTTTTCTAATGCAAAATTCCAAAATTTGGATTCTTTATCAGTTGTTACTACAATATATTGTTCATAATTTTTCTTATATTTTTTTAAGGTATCTACCAAAACTTCAAAATTTGCAATGGTTTCTGTTGTTCCTCCAGATTTACTAACTACATTGATTATTATATTTTCTCCTTTTTTCAAATCCGGTTCAATAATTGAAATAATATCTTTTAACAAATCAGAATCAACAGTATCTGCATATAATACCTTAAGATCTGAATTTGTTAAATTATACAATTTACCTAAAACAGCCTCTTGAACAGCTATAGTACCAAGGTTGCTACCACCGATACCAACTATAACTAGATATTTTGGATTCAATTTTGATTTATTATTAATAAAAGTTTTTACTTTTTCCAAATTATCTTTATCATCTGGAAGATTTATTGAGGCTCTATCATCGTTATATCCATTATTAATTGCTATCTTCATTTGCTCTATTTCATTATTAATTAATTTTGCAAGATCATCAATTTTTTTTGTAGAAATCAGACTATTAGTATAATCAAATTCTATTTGTTTCACAATAAATCCTCCATTTCATATGCTCTTTTATATTTCTTAAAATTCAAACAAATGTCATCTCCTTTCTTAAAACCATCATGGAATCTTTTTATTATCTTTATTGCATCATAACAGTCTTTTGTTAAGATCACTCTATCAAAATCTTTCTTTGATATAAATCCATTTTTTAAAGGGTATCTTTTAATCCAGTCAAGGAATTTAACCCACATCTCACCCATTAAAATAATGGGAATATTGCAAATGTGTTTAATTTGAACCAATTGCCAGGTATACAAAAATTCAAGCATAGTTCCAATACCTCCTGGAGCAACAACGACTGCATCAGAAAGTATCATAAATGCATCTAGTCTATCTGAAAAACAATCGAATTCTCTTTTTATATCAAGATGTCTATTTGGCTTCTGTTCAAGTGGCATAACAATATTTAATCCTATTGTATGACTGTCATTACTTTTTCTACCATCTTGATGACCTTGACTTGCTGCATTCATTAATCCAGGACCACCGCCAGTAATAATATCAATATTTTCCGCTGCAATTAATTTTGCAAGTTGATAAACTTCATTATATCTGGAATCATTTTCTTTTATTCTTGCTGAGCCAAATATCGCGACTCGGAAATGTTTTATATAGAGTTCTCTATCGATTTTATTCTCACTCATAGAATTCCCTCATTTCTTAAAAAGTATAAAGCAGCAAAACAAGTGCCATATAAACTAACATCATAATTTGTTATAATAGAAATAGGTACATTTTTTAGAAAATCTGAACGTCTATATGCATTTTCAAATTCTTCTAAAAACTCTTTTGTAGTAAAAATCTCCTTATTTTTTGATGCGATTCCACCAGCAATATATAAACCACCACTCGCAAGAGTATCGAGAACATAGTTTTTTGCACATCTAGCATAAAATTTTGTAAATAATGTAAAGGCTTGATTACATGTCCCATCAATTGATTTATATTTAGATATCAGTTTGGCTTTTTCTTCTACAGAATCTATCTCTTTTGTATAAACAGATTCTTTAAAATCTTCTAACTTCTTCAAATATAGGTATATACTTTCCAATCCTCGACCAGATAATAACTCTTCATAGGTAATTGGATGAGAAATCTTTCTATACTTTTTAATAAAATTTATCAATTCAAATTCCTGATCATTTTGAGGTGGAAAATCTGCATGACCACCTTCACTTGCGATAGGGATATATGC
>CAZVNH010000081.1:0-9115 GCA_964628575.1 uncultured Thermoplasmatales archaeon
GAGTTGGAATACAAGAAACAGGTGCAGGAAGCTGGCTTGCAAGACAAATATTCCATGTTATAGGTAGCCATCCGTATCTTGTAGTTTTAGCTATAATAATATTCACAATTTTACTTACAAATATAATGTCAAATATCGGAGCAGTAGCAATATTGTTACCTATCAGCCTTGCTCTTGCACCAGAAATTCCAGGTGTTAGTCCGTTACTTGCTTCAATGCTTGTTGCTCTAAGTGGTGGACTTGCATTTATGCTAGTAATTGCAACTCCTGGAAACGCAATAACATATTCATCAGGTTATTTTTCAACAAGAGATCTTTTAAAAGCAGGAATACTATCAAATATATTATGCATAGCAATTATGTTTATTATTGCTGTCGTATATTGGATGGGTATACTTCATTTATGAAAAATATAAAATATGGTTATAAATATTTCAAAAAAGGAGTAGAAGCTATTGTTTAAAAATATCCTTATCCCTATTTCATCAGAATTTTACTCAAAAAAGGTAATAGAGAGAAGTGCATTTCTTGCTCAAAAATTCAATAGCAATATTGATCTTTTATATATAATAGAAGAAAAAACAATTTCTCAAGCAGATAAATTATCTGATTCTTATAGAACCAGCCATGAAAAATCTGAAACTAAAAAAGATATTATAAAAACAAAAGTAAGATCTGCAGATAATATAATATTTGATGATGCACACTATATCTTTAAAAACTTAAAAATTACTTTTAATGAAAAAATTAAGGGTGGAGAATATAGTGATATAATTAAATCAGAGCTTGAGAAAAAACCATATGATTTAATTATTATGGGTTTTGAAAAAGAGTGTATGTTAAACTATCGATTGATCGAAGAAGTAGATATACCTATATGGGTAGAAACAAATCAGAAGAGTAATCAAATTCTTGCTGTTTGTTCAAATCTTGCACCGAATAAAAAGGTTCCAGATATAAGTATCAGTCTTTCAAAAATACTTGGATGGAATTTGGAATTATTATATGTAGTTGATACTGAAGATACTGTTCAAGTAGATGAAAATGGTAGAAGATCAGCTAAAAAAACAAAAGATGATTTGATAAATGCAGGTGAATATTTTATACACGATTTAAGAAAGAAAGGAATTAATGTAAAACTTGTCAGTGGAAGTCTTGATAAACAAGCAATAAAGGAAGCAGAAGAAATCAATGCAAATCTGATAATAATAGGTAGAGAGCAAAAAAAGAAAGGAATGTTAGGACTACCTGTTAAAAACATTAAAAGAAAGATTATTGAAAAATGTGATTATTCACTTCTTTTAGTAAATTAAATTAAAAATCTCTTTATCTTTTTTACTAATTTCAAAAAGTTCAGAAGGGGTTATAAAAATTCTTTTCTCATCATGTTTTAAAAAATCAATAACCTGTTTTATTATCCCAAATTGATTATCAGATAAATCAGCATGATGAAATTGAAGAGTATAGATAATATCATTTTTATTTGAATTGTAATCTTCTAAAAATTTCTTAAAAGAATCTTGTTTTAAATTATTTGTTAGAGGAATAGTAGAAATGTCGCCGTTAATTTTATTCCATGAAAACATCATTTTAAAATCATTGTTTATTAATGCATCAATAACACTATTATTCCAAGTATTACCAGGAGGACCAAAACAAATAGCTCTGGTTTTAAGATATTTTTTTTCTAGTAATCGATATTTTTTTAAGGATTTATTATGTGATTTATAATCTTTATCAAACTCTACTCCAAGTTTTTTAGTTTTTAAAAATTTATTGATCATAAAAGGTAAATAACTATGATAATAACCATGACAAAAAATCTCAATTTTTGCAGGATCTAATGAATTTAAATAGTCAACTAGGGAATTATTTTTCATGTATTTACCTATTAAACCAATAGAACCTTTTGCATCATTTTCAAGAATTATATCAATCCATTTTTTCAATTTATTAAAATTTTTCCCAACATCATCATCCTTAAATAAAACATATTTACTGACCAAATTTTTTACCTCAAATAATTTTTTGTCATAAACCAATTAATTGATTTATAGTTTATTGTAAATAATTACTCTATATTCTAAAAATATTTTTATCTTAGTAAATGTAAAATAGGTCAATTTTACTTACAACTATCGGTAATTCTTATGAAAGCTGTAATTTTAGCGGCAGGAGAAGGAAAAAGACTTAGACCTTTTACAGAAACAATGCCAAAGGTAATGCTTCCGGTTGCAAATAAACCAATACTAGAATATGTATTTGATGCAGTTAAAAAAAATGGAATAGAAGAAGTAATTGTTGTAGTTGGTTATAAAAAAGAAGTAATTATGGATTATTTCAAGAATTATAAAGGTTTAAAAATTATTTTTATTGTTCAAGATAAACAACTTGGTACTGCTCATGCATTATTACAAGCAAAAGAAAAAGTTAAAGAAGATTTTATAGTTATTCCTGGAGACAATATAATAGATCAAGAAAGTATTTCAAAGCTTATAAAAGATAAATCAGATTATTCACTTCTTATCAAAGAAAATCCTCATCCATCAAAATACGGGTTAGTATTTATTGAAAAAGGAAAATTAAAAGAAATTATTGAAAAACCTCAAGAAGAAACTGGTAAATTTATTTCAACAGGTATCTACAAATTCCCAAAAAACATTTTTAACACAATTAAAAGTTTATCATCAGATGGAATATATGCTCTTTCTACAGTAATTCAATCAATACTAGAACAAGGAAAAAAAATCAATACAATTACAGCAGATTTCTGGATGGATATAGTATATCCATGGGATTTAATATTTGTTAATGAATCAATGATTTATAAATCAAAGTTTTCTATTAGTGGAACTGTTGAAAAGAATGTAACATTAAAAGGAAATGTATCAATTGGAAAAGACACAAAAATCTATTCAGGTTGTTACATAGTAGGACCAGTAATCATTGGTGAAGGATGCGAGATAGGACCAAATACATGTATCTTTCCGTCAACAACAATAGATAACAATTCAGTGATTCATCCATTTAGTGAAATAAGAAATAGTGTTATTATGAATGATACACATATTGGTTCTAATTCTTTTATAAAAAATTCAATAATTGCACGTGGTACAATTATTAACAATAATTTTTCAACGATTCCTGGTGAGACAACAATTGAGGTTGATAAAGAATTTAAAAAAATACAGAACTTAGGAGCAATGATTGGAGAAGACTGCAATATAAAAAGCCATGTTGTAGTAGAACCTGGAATAATAATTGGTAGAAAGTGCGAAATTGAATCAATGAAGAAAATAAATAAGAACTTAAAAAGTAACTCAAAAGTGATGTAAGATTGTGTGGAATAATTGGATATACAGGATTCAGAGATGCAAACAAATTATTAGTTGAATCCTTAAAAAAACTTGAATACAGAGGATACGACTCAGCAGGTGTATCAATAATTGATAAAAAACAACAGGTTTACAAACAAGTTGGAGAAATAAAAGAACTTGAAAAAAACCTTCCAGATTTTAAAGGAACATTGGGGGTTGGACAGACTCGGTGGGCCACCCACGGCGGAGTAACACAAGAAAATGCCCATCCTCATCTTAGTTCTAACAAAAAAATAGCAATAGTTCATAATGGTATAATTGAAAATTATGTAAAATTAAAAAAAGAATTAGAAAAAAAAGGTTATAAATTCCTAAGTCAAACAGATTCAGAAATTCTTGCACATTTAATTGAGGATAATTACTCTGGAAATCTTGAAAAAGCAGTATATTCTGCTTTAAAAAAAGTAGATGGATATTATGCATTAGTTGTAAGTTGCACTGATGAACCAGATAAAATAGTTGGTGCTCGAAAGGATAGTCCTTTAATAGTTGGAATTGGTGATAATGAAAATTTCCTTGCATCAGATATTACTGCATTTTTAAAATATACAAATAGAGTTATTTTCTTAAACGATGGGGAAATCTGTACTATCTCAAAAAATAATGTAAAAGTATTTAATGAAAACAATAAACCTGTAATTAAAGAAGAAAATATGATTAAATGGGATTTCAAGGATGCTGAAAAATCAGGATTCCCACATTTCATGCTAAAAGAGATTTATGATCAACCAGACACGGTTCATCAAGTTATTCGTGGTAGAGTGTCAGAGATAGAAAGAACAATTGAATTCAATGAAAAGGTTGAAAATCTTATCTCAAACGGAATTAAAAGCATTCATATTATTGCATGTGGAACCTCATATTATGCAGGTCTTGTTGGAAAATATCTAATAGAAAAATTAACAGATATTCCTGTAATTGTGGAACTAGCATCTGAATATAGATATTTTGGAATAAGAGATGAGAAGTCATTAGTAATTGCTGTTACACAATCAGGAGAAACATTGGATACTCTCGCTGCACTATAAGAAGCAAAAAAAACAGGCTGCAGAACACTAGTTATAACAAATGTTATAGGTAGTACTGCAACAAGAATATCTGATGGATATATGTTAACCCAATCTGGACCTGAAATAGGTGTTGCTGCAACAAAAACCTTTACCGCACAAGTCCTTGTATTATTCTTAATTGCATTAAAGATTGGAACAATAAAAAATATAATTGGAGCAGATGAGCTTTATAAGCATATTCTTAATTTAAAAGAACTACCAAGAAAAGTTAGACAAGTGCTTGACCAAAGTGATAATATTTTAGAAATTGCAAAAAAAATTAAAAATGCAAAATCAGTATTTTTTATAGGAAGAGGAATAAATTACCCACTATCTCTTGAAGGAGCACTAAAATTAAAGGAAATATCCTACATACATGCAGAAGGATTTGCCGCAGGAGAACTAAAACATGGACCATTTGCACTACTTACTAAAGAAACACCAGTTATTGCCATTGCTACTAATGATTTCACATATGAAAAAATGATTGCAAACATTGGAGAAGTAAAAGCAAGAGGACCAAAAGTAGTAGCCATAGTAGATGAAGACGATACAGAAATAGAAAAACATGCTGATTATATTCTAAGAATTCCATCAGACTCAGATATCCTATCATGCATTCCGATTATTGTAACATTACAGCTCCTTGCATACCAAGTAGCTAGTCTTAGAGGCTGTCCGATAGATAAACCTCGAAACCTTGCAAAATCTGTAACAGTTGAATAAAAAAAATGGTGAAAAAAGAAATGAAATGTATAATACTTGCAGCTGGTGAAGGAAAACGAATGCATCCTTTAACTTATACCAGACCAAAAGTCATGTTGCAGATATCAAATAAACCAATACTTGAATGGAATTTAATAAACGCTTTAAAAGCAGGATTAAAAGAATTCATATTTATTGTTGGATATAAAAGCGAGATGGTTAGAAATTATTTTCAAGATGGAAAAAAATGGAATATTAAAATTGAATATGTAAATCAAGGTACTGCATTAGGAACAGCACATGCAGTAGGAGTTGTTGAAAAATTTGTTGATGATTTCATAATACTTAGTGGAGATACAATATTTGGAACTAATGATATAAAAAATATTTTGAATAAAAAAAACAGCATGGGTCTTTTTAAAATCGATAATCCAGTAGATTATGGAATAGTTGAAACCAAGAATAACAAAATACTAAAGATATATGAAAAAATGTCTGAACCAGTTTCAGATATAATTAATGCAGGAATCTATCATTTTGATAAAAAAATATTTGAATTTATTAAAAAAACAAAAAAATCTGAACGTGGAGAATATGAAATTACAGATACAATAAACATGATGATAAAAGAAAAACAATTGGATGCAGTAATGTTAGAAGAATGGAGAGATGTGGTATATCCATGGCATTTGCTTGATGCAAACGAAGAAATACTAAAAAATATTGAAAATAAAATAGATGGAATAGTTGAAAAAAATATAACTATAGAAGGGAAAATAGTTATTGGAAAAAATACCAAAGTAATGTCAGGTGCATATATTGAAGGACCAGTTGTAATAGGTAGAGATTGTAGAATAGGACCAAACTGCTATATAAGACCATATACATCAATTGGAAACAACTGTCATGTGGGAAATGCTTGTGAAATAAAGAATTCAATAGTAATGGATAATAGTAATGTTCCCCATCAGAACTATATTGGAGATTCAGTAATAGGCCAAAACTGTAATCTTGGATCAGGTACTAAAGTTGCAAATTTACGTCTTGATAAAAGAAATATCAAAACAGTTCTTAACGGTGTAAAAATTGATACTAAACGAAGAAAACTTGGAGTTATAGTTGGAGATAATGTGCAAACTGGGATAAATTCAATGATGAATGTTGGAACTATTATTGCAAATAATGTTTTTATTGGACCTGGTGCTTTTGTCTCAGGTGAGATTAAAACAGAGTCAAAGATATCATAAAAAATAAAAATTTTTTTTTAAACATATTTTTAAATATGATAATATTATCAAAAAGCTAAAATGATAGCTAGAAAATCTTTCATGATAATTTTTTCAACTTTTGCTATTCAATTTATTGGTTGGATAGGATTAGTAGTTCTAGCTAAAACATGGGGTGAGGCATCATCTGCAGCATTAGGAAGCATTGCCTTTGCAATGTCTTTTATCGCGATATTCAATGTCGCTGCAGATTTAGGTTTTGCAAAGGCTCATATTAAAAGAGTATCTGAAGGACAAGATCTTGGAAAATGTATAGGTACTTTTGCTACAATAAAAATAGTTCTCACTTGTATAATGATTGCTATTGTTTTAACAGCTGTTTATTTTATTAAATATGTTACAAATGAAGGTTTTACAGATGCTACATCTGAGGTATTAATCTATGTTTTTTTGGTTTATAGTGTTTTTAATAATCTAAGTACAATTCCAAAGCATACGTTTTCTGGAACTCGTGAAATAGCAAAACTAAATTTACCAGATATTTTCGGTCGAATAGTTAAAGTTCCACTTGCTATTTTAGTAGCGTTAATAGGTGCAAATGCAATTTTAGTTGATGATAAACTAGTAACAGTTGAACCTGTTATTTATTTACCAGAATTTCTACAACCTCTTCAAAAATATGTTTTTGATCATGCGATAGGTGCACTTGCTATAACTTATGTTATAGATATGTTTGTAGTTTTTTTAGTTGCTTTTTGGTTTTTAAGAAAATATCCAATAAAAAGACCTGATTTTCAGATGTTTAAAAGCTATTTTTCATTTGCAATTCCAATTACACTAATGTCTATTATTGGTACGTTATCAATAAATATTGATAAGATAATGATAGGTTTTTACTGGACTAATGTTCATGTAGGATATTATTTTGCTGTTCAAAGAGTTTTTGAAATAATTAGTATGATATATATGGCATTGGGAACTGTTCTTTTCCCAACTTTTTCAAAATTTCATTCTGAAAACAATATCAATAAAATTAAAACAACATCAAAACTTGCTGTCAGATACCTTTCAATGGTTGTTATTCCGGTAATAACTATTATTATTGTGTTTGTCAATCCAGTAATTTATATAATGCTAGATACAGCATTTCTTCCAGCTGCACCAGTATTACTTGTTTTAACAATTTATGCATTTATACAAGCAATGATGAAACCATATGCATCAATTTTAACAGGTATCAATAGACCAGGGCTTGGTGCACAAGTTAGTTTGATTGTATGTATTTCTAATATAATAATGAACTATTTATTTATTCCACAAAAAGGTCTCCTTTCCTCATTTGGAATTAACGGCCCAACTGGTGCAGCTGTTGCAACAGTGCTTTCAAGCTTATTTGGTTGTACTTACTTGATTATTGTATTAAAAAAACTAATTGGAATTACTATTTGGCAGACACATACCCCTCGTCATTTAATAGCTGGCGGAATAACTGCAGGTTGTTTATACTTTATCGCTTATAGATCACCCTTCATTCCTGTTATCTATTGGTATCACCTTCTAACATTTGCATTCACTGGTCTAGGTATATATTTAGGAATCTTATATATCCTAAAAGAATTTAATAAAAAAGATTTAATCTTCTTCTTAGACGTTTTACATCCCAAGAAACTATTTGGCTATATTAGCAAAGAGTTGAAGGATGAAAAAAATATTAAATAAGATAAGGATGAATAATAGAAATGGTAAAAATATTAAGAAGAATTATTTTCCATACTTTAAAGATAATTGTCTTCATATTATGGAAACTACATTTAGATTCTGTAATTGCCTATCTTATCAAACATTTAATAGTTCGTTATAATAAAAGCGATATTAAAAATAATAAAGATAAAACTGCAATCTTAGCAATGGAAAGAGGTATTTTTAATTTAGACATACAAGCATTAAAGAATTTTCCATCAAAATACCTTATATTAATATATCCAACACTAGCTAGATCATTAATATTTGATGAAGCAGAATGGCTGCATCCTAAAGATGTTTTAGATCAAACAGTTTTTTATTTAAAAAAAGATGAACATAAAAAACACTATGATAGATTGTCAAGAATTTTCCTAAAGGCGATTAAAAAAATTGAAAAGTCCACAGATTTAAATATAAAAATAATCCTAACAGCAAATTTAGATTATTTCCAGGATTATCCTTGGATAAAAACCATTCATAACAACAATGGAAAATTTATTGTTTTAGAAAAAGAATCAATTGTGTATCTTTATACAGATAAAACAAATATTTCAAATCGACATCATAAATATAAATTCAAATATGATGGAGATTACGTCTTATTCTATAACTATCTAGCAAAAGAAACCTATCTTGATGTTGGATCTATAAAACCTGAACAAGCTTTTGTAACAGGATGTCCAAGAGTAGATAATCTTATAAAGATTTCAAAGAACAATAAAGAGAACAGTAATTTTATTTTAATTGCATCATTTATGCAACCATACTACTTTGCAACCAATGTATGGGATGAAATAATTAAAAGTATATACAAAAATGAGGAATTAAAAGATAAAACAATAGTCAAATGTAAAAATAAAGAGGAAGTAGAATTATTACAAAAAAATTTTCCACAGATTAATTCTGTTTCTGATTCCATTGAAAACTACTTAATAAAAAAACCAGCAATTTTTATAGGTTATAACTCCACAACATGTTATGATGCATTAATTTCTGGAGTTCCTTTAGTTATACC
>CAZVNH010000082.1:0-8796 GCA_964628575.1 uncultured Thermoplasmatales archaeon
CTATGAAAATTCTTGGATTTCATATTATTGGACCTTATTCACCTATTCTTGTTCAAGAGGTTGTTAATGCTATAGCTCTTGGTGGTCAAATCGGTTTTATTGGTCAGGGAATGCATATTCATCCAGCTTTACCAGAACTTGTTTTAAAAACTTTTGGAAATTTAAAACCAACATCTTAATATTTCTTATTCTAATGTACATCTTAGAAATGTATAAATATTGAAAATTGAATGAATTTTTTATGGTTAATAAGAATAAAAAATTATTTGTAACTTATTGCACAAGAGATAAAACAGAAGATAAAGAAATTATACCTGCAATACAGAGATATAAATCTGATAGAATCAAATGGGTTTACAATGAAGCCATTAAAGAAAAAGATGATTTTGCAATATTATCTGGAATATTTGGTTTAATTCCACCAGAAAAAGAAATATCGAAATATGATTATTGCCTTCAAGAAAATGATGTCGATAGAGTAAAAGAAACAAATATGAGATATATACAAGGACGAGAAAATAAACACATTGTGTATTTTACCAAAAACCCGCAATATGATAGAAATATTATCAATTATTATGATTCATTGAAGGATGCTATTGATGAATTAAATAAAAAAGATGAAAAAATTGATTTTGAAATAATGATAATCAAAAAAAACTATGAATCATTTCCTATTGAGATAAAAAATTTTGAAGAACTTATCAAGAAAAATAAATTGAAAAATAGTTGTTAGTTATTTTGTATAAAGCTACCTCCCGCTTTCAACACCCGTATAAGTCAACACCCGACTCCCGCAGATTCACCAGTGTATACTGATGTTACATTTATATACTAGTAGATATTATAATAATATAAAGGGGGTTTATTAATTGAATAAGAAAATCATTTCATTTATTTTTTGTTTAGTTTTATTTTTAAGTAGTACACAAATAGTATATGGTATTAATATAAATGGTAATAAAAGCAATCAAACTACAGATGAAACAGAATATTATGCGCTTCTTGTTGGTGTAGGTGTTTATCTTAATCATCCTGGGGAAAATCGATATAAAATGCTCACAGCTGTTGATGATTTGCATCAAACACTTCTGTCATGCGATAATTGGCATGAAAATAATATTAAAAAAATAAAGGCTGAAGAAGCAACATTACCAAATATACTTAATGGTTTAACATGGCTTGATGAAAAAGAAGATCAAAATGATATCTCATTAGTATTTATTACAACCCATGGTTTTCATTTAAATTTTGATATACCACCATTTGATGAATCTGATAATATGGATGAGGCATTAATTCCTTATGAAGGATTTGATGATACTTCAAAATTTCTGTGGGATGATTTATTGAATCAATATTTAAATAATTTAGAATCTAAAGGTATTTGTTTGATAGTCGAGAGTTGTTATAGTGGAGGATTTAATGACAATCCAAAAAGGATTTATTCAAGAGATAAAACTTCAACAAATTATAATTCTCGATCTTGGATTAATGGTTTATCATCAGATCTTTCTGATAAGGGTAGAGTAGTTTTAATGTCAAGTGAAGAAGATGAACCATCTTATGGATGTTATTTTACTCAATTTTTAATAGATGGATTAAATGGTTTAGCTGATAATAATATGGATGGAATAATTACTGCAGAAGAAGCATTTTATTATGCAAAACCGCTTGTTGAAAATATTGGTTTACAACATCCAACCATTCTTGATTTATATAATGGTGAATTAGGACTAACTGGTTCTATTAACTATAATATAATAGATGGAAATAATGAAAATCATTTAATAGATAGATTAATCTTTATAATAGAACAAATTTCTGAAAAACTTTTTAAAAATATTAAGCTTAATCATTTTAAGAGCTAATACTATGGTAAAGATTAGAAGAGCTACTATTAATGATATAAATGGAATAACAGAAATCTATAATGATGCTATTCTAAATACAAATGCTACTTTTGATACAGAAATTAAATCAACATCTGAGCAAATTAAATGGTTTAATAATCATGGATCTAAAAATCCAATTATTTTAGCAGAAGAAAATAATCAAATTGTTGGTTGGGCTGCTCTTAGTAAATATAATACAAAATGCGCTTATTCAGATACAACAGAACTTTCGTTATATGTTCATAGAGAACATCGGGGAAAAGGTTATGGAAAAAATTTAATGAATAATATTTTAAAAAAAGGAGAGGAAGCTGGAGTTCATACTGTTATTGCTCGAATTACAGAAGGAAATACTTCAAGTATTAATCTTCATGAAAGATTTGGTTTTTTTCATGTTGGAGTTTTAAAAGAATGTGGATTTAAATTTGGCAGACGTTTAGATGTACATTTAATGCAGAAGATTTTTTAAAAAATTGATAATCATAAATTAACTAATTTTTCATAATATGTCGATCTTTTTGTATCAAGTATTTCAAGAATGATTTTTTCAACTTGTGAACCAACTCCTTTGATTTGTCTTAAATTATTCTTTATTGATGATAGTGGTTCTGATAATTTCGAAATCGAATAAGCGGCAAAACCATAAGGAGATTTCAAACCTTCTAATTTAAGTAGATAGTCGATATGCTCTAAAATTACAATAACTAAATCATTTTCAGAAAGAATTTTTTTAAATAAATGATATGGCACTCTTTTTTGCATATTATATTTTTTTGATAAATAATTAAATGTTTTGTTTATAGAATTTATATATTCAAATACTGGACTTCCCCATTTATCATATTTATATATATTTGAATAATTAACAATCTGTTCAGGGTAGTTTTTATGAATTATATCTAAAAAATAATCTTTTTGCCTTCCATCTTTTAAGGTCATACCTCCGAAAATAATAAAATCTATATTGGTTTCTTTTGCTTTTTTAATAGATTCTTTCATTATTTTTGGTGTATCTGTTAAGAATGGTATTACAGGTAATAAAAACATTCCGCAAGGAATTCCTTCGTTTTTTAGAAGTGATATCGTTTCAAGTCTTTTTGTTGGTGATGGTACTCCTGGTTCAAATGTTGAGCTTATATTATCATTTGTAGATGAAAAACTAAAGCTTACAATCGATTGTGTTTTTTTATTTATTTTTTTTATTAGATCGATGTCTTTTTTAACAAGAGTTGATTTTGTTAATATGTGGACTGGATGATTATATTTTAATATTAACTCAAGTGTTTTTCTGCTTAGTTCATATTTTTTCTCAACTTCTTGATAAGTATCACCAACTCCACCACCTAGCATTATAAATCCTGATTTCATTGGTTTTCTTTTTCTGCTTGGATCAAGTTCTTTTTTTAAAATTTCAATTGCATTTGTTTTTACAGATATATCTTTCCCAAACTCTCCATCAACTTGATATTTTTCTGATCGGCCATCGCAATAAACACAATTATGAGTACATCCACGGTAAAGATTCATCCCATATCTTGAAATAAACCAAGAATCAATTTTTTTATGTTTTCGTAAGATTGTTTTTGCTTGGATTTTGTTAATTACCATGTTTTACTACTCTTCGTTATGACATTTACAATGTTTTCTCATTTCTTCTACATCACAAAATGTATCAAAAAATTGATTTAAACTCATTTCTAACTCTTTTTCTCCCTTTTTTGTAAGTGAATATTTTTTTTCCTTATCTACTTTTAATAAACCTTTATCTGTTAATAATTTTAAAACAGGATAAATTGTTCCAGGACTTGGTCTTTGACCTTTTCGTTGTTCAAGTTCTTGTGTAATTTCTGCACCTGTCATATTTTTTTTATTAATCAACCATAAAATAAGAAATGATAGGAATCCTTTCATTCTACAATGTCTATGAGAGTGATGTGGATGATTCATTTAATATGCATATCGGTTTTTCGATATTAATATTTTAGGACTATAATTATTATCGGTTTTCCGATACTTTTAAATATAAATATCGTATTACCGATATCGTAAAACCGATATATTAAGGAGAAATAAATATGTGTTATGGACCAAATAGAATGCATGGAAATCATGGAATGGATTGTTGTAGACATTTTCTAACAAAAGAAGAAAAAATTAAACATCTTGAAGATTATAAAAAATGGCTTGAAAATGAAGCAAAAGGTGTTGAAGAAGCAATAAATGAATTAAAAAAAGCTAGTTAAAACTAGCTTATCTCTTTTTTTTATAAGTTTTAAATTACTATAAAAATTTTAAGTTATAATGATTATCGTTGTATTGGAATATGATTTTGGGTTTTTAAAATGATAATGATGGATAAAAGCAGTTATATAAAAAAATAAAAAAATATTTTTGTTTGGTTTTTCCCAAACAATTTAAAGGATTTTATATACTATTATTAACTTATTTTAATATACAAAAAAAATTGCAAATAGTAAAAAAGATTAAAATATAAAAAGAAAAAAATCATGGATGTTAGTAAATGAGGATACTTACACAGGTTATAATATCAATTTCAATGATTATTGCTGTGATTACATTAATTATGGCTATTTATATATCTAATGTTCCTATAGATGAAGATATTGCAGAACCTGTAAATATTCAATTTAAAGAAAATTCATATGCACGTACTCTAACAGTTGAAAATATTAATTATGACATTAATTGGGAATCTATAAATCTATATTCTGGATTAGCAAAAATGCCTTCTGGAAGCATAAAAGAAGGTGATAATATTACTGATTGCTACGGTAAAATTATTTTATACTTAGGTTATGATATTTTTTTAGGTATATGGGATTTTGGTGATGAATCAGAATATGAAGAAGAAATGCGTTTTAATGGAGTATGGTCACCTGAATTCGATGACGAAGATGGCTCTTATGATATTGTTTTTTCAACTGCAAATTCCTATAATGTACAATCTAGTTATAATGATGATGCTAATATTTCAATAGATATAGGTAGATATAGAACAGGAAATGATAGTCTTATTTTGAGTAATTTATCAGCTTATAGTTATTCACAGATTGATTATAATTTTTCTGATAATTATTCGAAACTTGTGTTTTATGAATGGGATGCAGATCTCCCTGATTTTCCAATAGGTGTTGAATATAAAAAAATAATTAATGCTACACAGACATATATTGATATTAGCAATAACAATGGTCAAAAAGTATTGATAACAGGTATAATTACAAATACAACAAATGAGACAACTGCTTATATTGTTTTAGACGATTCTGAATTAATTGTTAAAGTTTCGTTTGAAAATTATTCAATTGAAAATATCAGTAAATTTATAGGTAAAAAAGTGGATATAATTGGTTTTATTTATACTGTTGATTCAGATGATTTATGGTATACGGCTATAATAAAAGAAATTGAATCAATTGTAATTATAGAATAATTTTAACTCTTGCTAATTTTCATAACCACCAATCTTTAGACTTGGATCACCCAGTATTGTCCATTGTTGAATTGCTTTTACATTAAGTGATGAATCTCCTCCAGATGGTGTATCCCAATCGATAGGATAGGATTCTATGAAATCTGATATAGTATTTTTCCATATATTCCCTAAGGTTTTTTCTCCATTTGCGTATTCATTAAAAAAATGAACATTTAACCAATCAGTGCCACCACCATTATATTCAGCGCTATACCAACATAATCCTGTTGTTCCAATTGTTGCAATAGATCCTCCTTGTTCTCTACTCGTTAGAAGCCAGCTCCAACAACCATTATAATTATTTGAATTTTGAAATATAATATCCCATATAGTAAGAGCTCTTATTTGTCTATTCAAATCTGTGGTAAATTGACTGTTGTGGCATCCTCCTACAAGACATACTGGAAGTTTTCCTTGATTTTTTAAAAAATTTATGTTTATCTTATCAAAATTACCAACTAGTTCTCTTTCAGGTGTATATGTTGCCCAAATATCTGGATTGCCATGTCCCGAGAAATATAAGAATCCACATCCTTTGTTAATTTCTTGAACTATCTCCAAACCATTTTTAGTTAATTTTCCAGTTGATGCCCATAGTTTTACTGGTGTGAAATCATCCATTTCATCTAATGCTCTTTGATTATATATTTCCCCTTCATATCCTTCGAATTTTTTATATGTATCTCCACCTGCCACTACCATTCGTTTGAACCAAGATGAATCAGCTGGTTGGCTTTCATAATTAATTATTTTATTTACAACTATATTAACTTCATCGATATTATTACATGCAAGTCTTCCAACTGCAATATCTGGTGTTAGATTGATATTTTTATCTTCTGCTTCTTCACCATCCCATTCTCCAAATATACCATCATTATCTAAATCCCAAGAGGATAGCTCTCCAAGTGAGTCATAAATATCTGCGTAATATAATTCACTAACAAATTTTAGCTCAGGATATGCAGGATAATTATCATTATTATAACAAAATCTAACTGGTACTTGTTTAAAATTACCAATAAAAAGAATATATAAACTGTTCCAGTTTTCAACTGTATCTTTAATAAAATATTTAATTTTTTCAGGATTGTCTCGTCCTTGAACATCAAAGTAAGTTCCTGAATAAATATCATCTAAAGATACAAACTTGGATTCAATTCCATGTGAATTTTTATGAATGATAAGAGGTTCAATTGATGTAGAATATTGAGAAGGACCAATTATTATCATTTTATAGTTATCATCATTTGTATCATGGTTAGGATTGTTTATTTTAAATATATTATTGTTTCGAATATATTGTCCATTTGCCATTAAAGGTGTTATTAATAAAAAGATTATAGATAGAAATATTAGATTCTTTATTCTATTGTTTTTGATTATTACCACCAATATGTTATTAGTGCTCATTATATATAAATATAACATATAAAAATAAAAAAATTTAGAATATTTTATTAGTATATAAGTTAATTTTTATTGTACTATTTTTTTATTTATCATTCCTTTTTTGCAATCATTCTTGCAACTATAGATATTATTAGACCAATTGCTCCGATTGAAAAAAAGCTACCAATAATTGGGCTTTCTTCATAGATTGCGATAACTATTGAAACAATTAATCCAATTAGACCGAGACCTGCTCCAAGAGTTATTAAAAATCTTCCTGTTCTTACTTTATCTTTACCAAATAGCAGACCACCAATGATTACTGCCAATCCACCTAGAGATGCGATTAGAATTAAAACAACAAATATTATTTCAATAATTTCATTTTCACCAACATAGTTTAAAACAAAATCTTTTATTGTTTCCCAAGTGGCAATTCCATTAACTCCAGCTATTAATAAAAGAATACCAGCAATGATTGCAAGAATCATTGCTTTTTTATTTCTTGATGCCATTTATTTTCTCCTTTTATTTTTTCTCTTCATAGAGATGTACATCTCTTTGAGGAAATGGAATATTTATTCCTTCTTTATCAAAGGTCTCTTTAATCTGTTTTGTTAATTCAAATTTTGTTGTCCAATAATCACTTGTTTTTACCCATGGTCTAATAACAAGATCAACGCTAGATTCTCCAAGGTTAGATACAGCGACATCAGGTGCTGGATTTTTTAATACATTTTTATGTTTACTAAGAACGTCATTTGTAACTTTCATTGCTTTTGGAATATCATCTGAGTATCCAATTCCAACAATCATATCAATTCTTCTCTTATCTTGAGCTGTATAATTAACAATTGCTCCTCCCCAGATTATTGAATTTGGTAGAACAATTATTTTGTTATCAGGTGTAATTAATGTAGTTGTACTTGCTCCAACTGCTTCAACTGAACCTGATTCACCTGCCATATCAACATAGTCACCAACTTTAAATGGTTTTGTTATTGCAAGCATAAAACCAGCAGCAAGATTGCCAAGTGTTTGTTGAAATGCAAAACCTAATATAAAACCTGATACAACTGCAAAACCAAGTATATATTGACTGATATTTACCCCAAGAAATCCAATTGCAGTTATTACCACAAAAATTATTATTATTAATCTCACAATTCTACTTGTAAAAATTGCAAGAATTTCATTCATTTTTCCTTTAAGCATTGCTTTTTTTATGTAACGTGCTACAATAGATGCAATAATAACACCTATTATAAGAGTCAATATTGCGATAATTATGTTAAAAATTGTAATATTTATAAGTGGTATTTTAGTTTCTAAAATATCTAATATTTCATTATTTGCCAATAAAAAATCCTCCTCTTAAAAATTTTATTTTATTCTTTATCCTTTTTGATTCCTTTCTTGAAACCTTTTCCTATACCTTTAACTGCTCCCCAGCCTTTTTTTACTCCTTTTCCTACTACTTCACCTGTTTTTTCTGCAGTTTCTTCAATTTTTCCTTTTTTCTTATCTTCCATAATTTTTTTACGCTCCCCTTATAATAAATTTTATTTTTAAATGAAGTATATGATTATTAAAATATCTTTTTATTATTTCATATTAGTAATTTAAGTATATATCTAACCAAATTTAATTCATTAGTTATTTTTTCTAAAAAAGATACACTATTTAATTCTCGATTTCGAGGCATTGATATAGATAATGGTTCAGACCAATCACTTTCATGATTTTGCTCATCTCTTGCTTTAACTTTAATAAGATAATTACCTTTTTCTGACCAAGAATGTGATGCTGATACAATTTCATCAGAATTATATGGTCCTATCCATCCACTGTTTGTTCCATCTCCCCAATTAAATAGGTAACTTATTTTATCATCCTGAGGATCAGATGTAGATGTTGAATATGTGTATTCAATTCCAGCTTTTCCATTTGTTTTTCCAGTTGGTTTTAGTGGTTTATAAGGTGATTCTTGAGTATCTTTTATAGAAAGCTCAG
>CAZVNH010000082.1:8806-9084 GCA_964628575.1 uncultured Thermoplasmatales archaeon
GAGTTGCAAGAATTAGTCTTGAATTCTTTTTTGCATAAGTTAAATCCATATGTTCTATTGTATCACCTGATGAATGATAATAATCATTAAAATTATATTCAAAATAAAAAATAGCATTATATCCTGCTTGCCAGAAATAATAGTGATCGCTTCCCCATGAATAACCACTTGGAATAACCTCTAAACCAATATACTCATCATATTGATCGTTTGTATCTATAGTGAAACTTGTTATCCATGTTGAGTCATCATCTTCAAATATTTTAACTCTACCTGCA
>CAZVNH010000083.1:0-9078 GCA_964628575.1 uncultured Thermoplasmatales archaeon
CCTTAATCAATAAATATACAAATAATGCAATAATGAAGAATAATATTATATTGATATAAAATGACCATTTATACCATGTTTTTTTAGTTGTTTGCCGTACCATCTTTTCAACCATTATTTACCAAACTCCAAACAAAGAATATACTATTTAAATATATGAAAGTTATGATTTCATTAAGTAATTAATTTATAAAAAATCTGTTAATTTAGTTGTTCGAACCTTATCACTTGTAAATAATGAATTTATTGATTTTTCAACAAGAACAATACGTTGCCGAGCATATGGAGAAATATTATATTTATTGCCAATATCTTTTGATATCTCAAGATATTTTTTTACAGACTTTTCATGAACTGTAAGAGTGAGTTTTCCACCGCATTTATTACAAGCACCTTTTAAAGGTGGACGACGATAAACAATATTACAAGTCGGACAGCGTACAGATTGTTTTGAAAATGCCCTTAAATTACCAAGTATATCCGGTAAAAAATGTCTCTCAATAACCTTATATGCTACATCAGCTTCATCAACTGCTCTAAGCTTTGCAGCAAGATTAAGTTGAGCATTCATTTTATCCATCATTGTCTTCAAGGTTTTATAATTAGACATTTTTGGACCTTCTGAAATATCCTTTGTATCATGAGTAAAATCAAAATGTTCATATTGAAATTCTGTTCCAATCCGACTAGAAACAAGACCCATTAATGGCTCAAGTTCTTTTGAATGTTCATGACGTAGTGTTGACTCATAAAAATCAAGGGGATAACGAGCAAGAATGTCAACATTGTGAGCTTCTTTATCTACTTCAGATGGATCTATACGTGTTGTTAAAATTAAAGGTAAGTCCATTTTTCCTCCACGTTTATCAGGAATATACGAGTGGGAGAAATTAATTAATGCATCAAGTAAAAGCATGAGCCCATCCTCATCACCATCACAGTTATTTGATATAATAAAATCATTTATTAGAAAATTATGAAGATCTTCGACCTCAATATCATAGAGAAAATTAAAATCTGATTGTATTGGTACTATTTCTTTTATATCATCTAGGATAAAATCATTAAATAATTGGATTCTCGGTTTTCTTTCTTTGTTTGTGACAGATTTTAAAGAATCTTGTTTTCGTGTTAATTGAAAACCTATATTTTCATAAAACATCCTTGCATATGATGATCGAATTGAAAGATAATACAGAGTGAAAAATGGTATTTTTCCTTTTTTATCGTAATATTTTTTTGCAATTCCCCCAACTTGTCTTGTTTCTTTTTTAACCTTATAAAAAATTCCAAACCTTAAAAGTTGAAACCCAATATCTTTTAATAATTCTTTACTAACCGAAGAACATGTAATATGTAATCTATCTTTTTCAACAGATCCATCTCCTGAAAAGTACGCTCTTAATAGATGCTTAATTTTATTTTTTGGTAAATTTGTAAAACGTTGTGGTATTCTTTTAGATCTAGCTTTTTTTCCAATATTTAGTATTTTTACAAAGAAATCATATATCACTCTATTTGAGATAAAAACTCCTGATTTACTTTGATAGCAATGAACATTGAAAGTATGGTTAATACAATCTAATATATCATCAAATAGTTCCTTTTCAGAACAGGCAAAGCCTATTTGATAACAGCTTTTTTTTCTAAATCTCGCATGGCCTTCAGATATATAATATCCAATAAGCCTCATAAAAAATTCATCAACTTTTAATATTCTAGAAACAGTTGGATGATCCCTTTTAACAGATAATTTACAATTTTTTGGTATTTTATTAAAGTTCGTATTCGAAAAGAGTAATAATTCTTCAAGTACTATTAACGGAACACTATCTCGATAAACATAATTTGAAAGAGTTTTTTTATTGATACCAAGTTTTTGGCTTGTTAATTTCAAACCTCCAATTTTATTAATACATTTTTGAGTAAGATTCTTGATATTGCGAATCATAATTTCATTATGTGGTATTTTTAAAAATTCATCTAATAAATCAATCTCTTTTTCATCTATTTCTGGAATATCTAAAGTATTTGATGATAAAAATTTATCATTTTTTGTTAATTCCACAACCTTTTTATTTACTAATTTTCCATCTGACCATACAATAACTCTATGATAAGGTGAAGAGGAAAAACTCCTACCAGATTTTAATTTAATTTTTAATATATGTTTTGGTGATTTTGATTTAATAATCGATTTGATATTTTTTAATATATTTATATGATTATTTGGATCAAATGAAATGGTTCTTACATCATTTACAATTTTTTGTTTTGTTCCAAAATCATCAACAATTGCTTCGTCTGAATTAATTTTATTATATAAATCCTGAATTTTAATAATAGTTGATTTGTCATTGTTTTGAATTAATAAAGAGGTGTCTGGGATTAAACAGTTACGTCTTTTTGCTGCATGATAAAAGGGATGAGCGTAACAAACCTGTGCATCTGTAAAACCAATTATTCGAGAAAGTGATCCTGCTGATGTATGCGGTGCTAATCCCACTGTCAAATGTCCTGTTAAATCCTGAAGTTTTCTAATATTGTAGAATTTTTCTATACCATAGAATCTTGGTAAAAGATCATCAATAAATTTTGAAACCTGTATGAAATATTCTGCGCAGTTTTTCGAAATTATTACATCCTGAACTTTTAATTCACATATTTGACTATTTAATTCAAGTTCTTTTCCAAGGTAATCTTTTGTGTATCCAAGTTCTTTTAAACGTTCAATACTAACACCAATTTCACTTGGTTTGAAATGTGTTAAAGGTGCGTCTGTCATATCAAATCTTATAGTGCCATCTTTAAAAACATGTACTTGGTGTTTTGCTCTTAGTATTCCTTTTTCAAGAGGCTCAGGAGTTTTATTTTTACTAATTGTCCCTATTACTCCTTTTATTGTCTCTGGTAATGTTCTTTCTTTAATGTTTTTTTGAGCATTTTTTAATTCTTCTGATAGATTAATTTCAAGTGTTTCAATTCTACTTCCATTTCTTATTTCTGTATGTCCCCCGCATTCGCAAAACAGTTTATGTGTTTTTTTCTTACAATTAGGACAAAATCTTGTTCCAACTTCTATTTCTATAGTTCCTACTGCTGCAGCATTTTTAATTAATCTTTGATTACCACCATAATTTCCTATTGGAAAAAGTACATGTGGTGGTGGTCGCATTTTTCTGGCTGCTGCTTTTTCAGGACGTCCCATTCTTGTACCTATTCGAAATGGAGCTTGAGCCATTATTTTTAGACCCGATAGTTTTAAAACAAGATTTATTATATTATCACTTTCTTTAATTTCATATAAAAATTTTGACCGTTCTGTTTCAATAATTTTATTATCTTTAATTTCAAATCCTAAGCATCGAATTATTGCTAATGAGTGTCTTTCAAGTATTATATTTCCTTCTTTTTGTTTATGAAGGGCACATAGATCTATCAATATTTGTTTGATTTGATCATCTTTTGGAAAAACAAGTATTTTGCCGTCCTTGATTTTACCATTTTCTTTAACATATTCTGCAAGTGTTTTCAAATTTTCAGGTGTTATATCATGCCATAAAAGGTCGTAATAAGGATGTAATGGTATGTCATATTTTTTTGATATTTCAAGTGCCTGTTCCCAATTTGGTTTAGTTAAATCAATTTCCTTTTTTATTTCTTGTTTTATTTTATTTTTTGTTTTTTCATCAGCTTCATTTATTTCCTTTATTGTGTTTTTCTCAGGTATAAGATTCAATCGTTTCTGGAGGTCTTGTATCCACCACTCATATGTATAGCTTGCATCTGGTAGTAATGAGTTATTTTCAATAAATTCTCCAAATGGTATCAGTATATCTCCAAGATCAACTATTTGTTTTATTTCTGCTTTATTAATCTCTTTTTTGTTTTTTATTTGTACAAGATCTCCGTTTTTAAGTAAGACTATTGGTGCTTCTATTGTATCACATGGTGTTCCAATAGTTCCTTTACCTGGTCGCTCTGTTTTTAGCTGTGTTCCGACTGCGATAAACTCATCAAGTAAATACATTGATATTGGATTTATTGCAGTGCTTGCAAGTCCTGCTGTTCTTGCTCTTCCATATCTTAATCTGAACCCTCCTTTTCTTGATGGATGAGAAAAAACTGGTCTTCCTGCTATTACTTCACCTATGTATTTTGTAGATGGTGGAATTGTTGGTATTTCTTTGTTTTTTGTTTTATCTGTTTTTTCTTCTTTTGTTGTAAAAATATCAAGGAAGTTCCATTCTTTGAGTTTGAGTTTTTTTACATGTTTTAATATTTTTGGTGCCTTTAGACATAGTCCTTCTGCTATTACTAAACAGGCTCCTCCCCTTAATCGATTTGTGTTTATTCTTGGTAGGTCTCTATATCCTGTTACCTCTTCATCTTCTGTTCCTTCTCCATTTACACAAATTGGACAGTTTCTAACAATTTTATCAATTTCATCTACATTAGGAGTATATTGAAGATGTTGGGCTCTTTTGTATAGTGGTATTTCTTCTTTGTAACGCTCGATTTCACCATCTGTTGGTTTGTATCTATCGATTTTCATTTCTCTTCGAACTACATCTGCAATTAATACACTCATTGCTTGTCCTGTTCCACCTGCTGATCTTATTGGTCCTGAGAAATATAGGTCTACATATTCTGTTCCATCCTTGTTTTTTCCAATTTTTACTTCAGCAATTCCCTCGAGCGGTGCTACAAGTACGCCCTCTGTTAGGATTGCTAGTCCAGTTCTTATTGCTTGATCTAATGCATCTTCAGATGTTTTAAATTTGTATTTTTTGTCTTTAACTATGTCTTTTGCTATTTCCAGACTTACTAGTTCGCGGTTTTTAATTTTTTTAGTAACACTTCTTATTTTTGGTGCAATATCTTTTGGTCCAACAAGTTGCTCTACACGGGCAGCTAGATCTAGAGCTTGTGGTATTTCTACTGTTAATTCTGGGTCTAAACCTTTTTTTCTAGCTTGAGATGCTATTTTATAACATCTATCAATTTCTTTCTGTAGGTTTGAAAAATAGTTATGCATATTCGTGCTAACTTCGATGTCTTTTGATAGTTCCCCACCCATTTTTACAGCTCTAAAAATATTGTAAAATGGTTAATGTTTATGTAATGTTTAAAATTTTGCTTTATTATTAAAATAAAATTATTTTCTTTTAATTAGATAAATATTTATCTTTATTTTTTAAATTTTTTTACTAAAATCCATCATTGTGACATTACTAGTTTTTAAATCAACAATAGGTAGTTTTGCCGAATCAGGTATAAAATTAAGCATTTTCTGATAGCTTGTCTGAGATTGCCAGCTAGATGCATTTAGAAGAGTTACACCGCGATAATCAGCAATTTGAGCAAGATGCACATGACCTGTTACAAATATATCAGGAATTCGGTCTATGACCATATAATCTAAGTGTTCAGGAGCAAGAGGTGTATATCCGCCATAGGTTGGTGCTAGATGATGTTTCTTAAGCATCACCTTCATGATTTCAACAGGATCATTATATTTTAAATATTGAATGTTTGTAGCAAAATCAAGAAGGCTTTGTCCATGATAAGATAGAATTTCAACTCCATGAAGCGAGAAATAACATGGATTTCCAATAAAAGTCATATTCATACCAGAAAATAAATCCTGGATTTCTTTTTCAAAAGTAGGCTGTGGCTCGGCAGGCCGTACTGCGTCATGGTTTCCAGGTTGAATTATCATTTCAATGTGATCTGGAATTAATCTGAGTTGTTCTGCAAGAGCTTCATATTGTCTATAAACATCAACTATTGATAGCTCTTTGTCTTGATTAGGATATATTCCTATCCCATCAACTACATCTCCTGGAATTATTAGATATTTGATTTTACCTGCCACATCTCTTTGTCTAGAGTTGCCTATATCACCATTAATCCAATGAAGAAACCCCTGCCATTCATCCTCCATGAATTGCTTACTTCCTACATGTATATCAGATAAAAAAGCTGCATAAACTGGGATCTCTGCCTTATGATGCTCATTTTGAATACTTATATCAGGGTAAATAATACTATTGATTACCAATAGATCACCGTTTTTACTTAGTTGACCTCTGATACCAATTATTTCATCTAGAACAACTTCGTTTGCAATCTGAAGTGTATCTCTATTATTTTTTAGAGCTATACATGTCGCTATATCTGTTTCATCTTCAAGCTCGATTAAACGGTGACCATTTGTTGTTGTTCTAACATTTTTTACAATTCCAACTATTTGAATATCTTTTAAATCATTTTTTTTAATCCGATTAATTGGCATAGCATTTGCAAGCTCACGTCTTTGATTTCTTAATATTTTTCTAAGCGAGCTATATCGATTAATAAAAAGTTTTGTAAAATCATTTGTTGTACCTTCACAAATACTATTTCCTGTTACATCCTTTATTATTTTAATATCTGAATCATATTCACGAGCTTTTGGTTTCCAGCCTTTTACTTTTTGAATATCTATAACTTGTGGTTTAATATCCTCTTTTTCTTCATCCTCATCTATGTTAATTTGATCATCTTTATCAGGGTCATCATATTCGATATCTAACTCAGGAGAAGGCTGAAATAGTTTTTTATCACCATATATATTAGAAAGCATCTTTGTCTGTATTTCTTTTAATTCTTGAGAAGTAGGAATTTTTTTAGGAATCTCTATATTTTTGGTAGTTTCTTCAAGATTTTTTACAATATCTATTGTTAAAACAAGTGGATATTCTTTTAATTTATTAGCAATAAATGATGAAAACTCATAAGGATCTTTTTTTGACATAATATATTCAAGGGTTTCAGGTTGAACGAAAGTTCCATGCTCTACAAATGATTTAATGATTGTCTCCAACAGCCCTACCCTCCATAATATTAAAAATATTTGATTTTGTAAAAAAGGGTATACAATTCAATGGATTTTAGAATTACGGTTAAAAAATTTAGATTTTTAAATCAATTTAAACAACTAATATAAATAACTTTCTATAAAAAAGGTGTTTTTGTAACAAAAAAAAGTAAAAGTAAAATTCTATAGGAAAAAAATTAAAAAAAAACAGATTTTATTATAAAAATATAGAAACAAATATAAAAGATGAAAATCTAACCTTAAAATGCAGATAAGAAATAAGGAATAGACAATATGATAAGCATTAAAATATATAGACAAGGGACCGACACACTCATTGGAGCGTGTGACGAAAAACTCATTGGAAAAAAATTCGAGGATGGAAAATTCCAGATTGATGTCAAGAAAGAGTTTTACGATGGAGAAAGAGTAACTCCAAAAATATTAAAAAAATTCCTTGAAGAAGCAACTATTGCAAACCTCGTTGGAGAACTAACAATCAAAGCTGCTGTTGAAATGGGCTTAATCGACGAAGATTGTATTATTAAAATTAATGGAGTTCCACACGCACAAATGGTTCGTATGTTCTAAATTCTAATAGAACTTACATATACTATATATAGAGATAGTTATAATTTTAATTGATTTTATTAAAAAAGTTACTTTTTAGATAAAAGAGATAATCTATTTTTCATATTTTCAAAATGGGTACCTTTCCAATAATATTTGTTACAATTTTTACAATACCAGAAATTTTCATTATTTTCAAATACATGCTTTGGAACCTTATCTTTAATTTCCTTTTTATCTATTGGTTTAACAAGTGTATTACATAATAAACATCTTGAGAGAAAGAGACTTTCATCCAAGTTAAAATTCTGAAAAAGTGTCTTTAGCTGTTCATCAATATTAGTAGTTTTAATTTGTATAACTTTTAAGTTCCTTCTTTTAGCGTTATAAACCAACTCTTTATCTCTTGTTATCAACAAACGATTTTCTTTTTCCGCTATTTTTAATAGATCATTATCATCTAAAAAATTATTTGCATAATATGTATCAAAACCACATATTCGAAGCCATTTTGCAAGAGTACCAAGCATTTGGTCGCAAAGTATCTTCATTTTATCATTTTATAATGAACAAGTATCCCATTATTTAATCTTGATATTTCTAAAACATCAAGATTAATGATTTCACTTTCATTTGAGATACCTTCTCCATCAGCTATTGTAGGTGTTGATTTACCTCCAATTATTATCGGACTAATAAAGACATATAAATCATCAACAAAACCTTTTTTTAAAAAATTCCAAATAACGGTTCCACCACCTTCAACTAATAATTTTTTAATTCCAAGATTATAGAGAACCTCAAGCATTTTAGCTATATCAATTAATCCATCAGACTCGATATCACATTTAATAACTTCAACATTTTTACTATATTTTTTATTACATTCACTATTTGTAAAAATTAATGTTTTTGCTTTATCATTAACAACTAATGCATCTTCTTTTGTTTTACAATATGAATCTAAAATTATCCTTAAAGGATTCCTTGGATTTTTAACATATTTTTCTTTAACTGTTAGCTTTGGATCATCAGATATAACTGTTCCTATTCCAACCAAGACTGCATCGCATTCATTTCTAAGATTATACATTCTTTTTTTATCTTCTTCATTAGAGATATTCAACTGTTTTTTTGATGGTGATGCAATTTTACCATCAGCACTCATTGCACAGTTAATAATAACATATGGCCTATTCATTATTAATCACTTAGGATATAACGGACAGTCTTTTTTATTTTCAGGGCAATAGTTTTTTATTTTACATGCAGGTCCTGCATTTTTAAATATTATAGGTGCAACTTTTTTTACTTCTAAAAGCATTTTATTTGCAAGTTGTCTAATCTCCCATTGTGCATGTTGACAAGTTCGTAGTTCAAAAAAGTTGAGAAGAGATCTAGCATTCATTGTAACAATGATATTTGTACAAGTGGCATTAGGTAATAGATATCTACTATCCTCAGCAGGTATTCCAATATCCAATAGTTTGTTGTATTCAATCCAGATGTTTTTCATTGATTTATCATATGCTTTTTTCAAATCCTTGTCTTTGGCTATTTTTGGAGGTGTTACATAGTTTGGCTCTTTTAAATCTACATAACGTTGACTTTGTTGAGCATAACTTGCTATACGATGTCGTACTAGT
>CAZVNH010000084.1:0-9036 GCA_964628575.1 uncultured Thermoplasmatales archaeon
ATTTATTTCAATTATTTCCACAGTGCATCTAAAAAATAAATGATTGATAACTATTAAAGGATATTGGATTATTAAAAATTGTTTACATTGCTATCATTTGTTGTACATTTGATATAAGTTCTTTCACATCAAAAGGTTTCGTAATATAATCATAGATAAAAGGTTGTAAGCCCTCTAATTTATCATGATCAGTTGTACCTTTTGCAGTTAAAATTGATATTATAACGTTATTTGTAAATCCTCTTTTGGAAATTTCTTCGATTGTATCCCATCCATCCATGAACGGCATCATAATATCCATTAAAATAATTCCTTTAAAACCTCTTTCAATCTCTTTTATACAATCAATACCACTATCTACAGTATAAACTTCATATCCTTCTCTCTCAAAAATTTTCCTAATAGTTATAAGAATATCTGGATCATCATCAACAATCATTAATTTTTTATCCATATCATTCTCCCTTCCTTTTTCTACCATTTCTATGATATACTTTTTATAGTTCCTATATATAAATATATCGTGCAATTATGCCAAAATGAAAAAAGAATTAATCCTAAAATTTTACAATATTACTTAAATAGGCAATTTCCTTAGGAGATAATTCTTCAATTCTATTATTCTCATAAGGAATTTTTACATTATTAATATTGTATTTATCTCTTAAAATTGTCTTAATTTTTTTTCTTCTCTGAGAAAATAAAACACCTACAAAAGAAAAAAATGTCTCTTCATCTTTTATTTTAAATGGAGGATTCTTTCGAGGTTTTAATCTAATTATCGCAGAATCCACTTTAGGTCTTGGTTTAAAAAATTTTTTTGATATAGTTTCTAGATATTCACATTTTGATCTATAATAAACACTAATTGATAATCTTGAATAATTTTTCGATTTAGGTTTAGCAATCATCCTCTCTGCAAATTCTTTTTGATAAACTAAAACAGCTATATCAAAATTATATTTAAGAATTTTAAAAGTAATAGGCGAAGAGATTTGATATGGTAAATTTGAAACAATTTTATTAAATTTCGGAATCTTTGAAAACTCTAATTTTAATACATCTTTATTAATTATGTCTACATTTTTATAATCTTTTTCTTTAAGTTGTTTAATTAATCTTTTATCTATTTCAATTGCTATTACTTTTTTTGCTTTTTTTGATAATATATCTGTTAAAATACCTTTACCTGGCCCAATTTCTAAGACTGTATCCTTTTTAGAAATATTTGCATATCTTATTTCACGCTCTGCAATCTCTTTATTTATTAAAAAATTTTGACCAAATTTATTCATAATTTTTACTAATAGTATCCTTTTGTAACAGGTGGTCTAGTAAATAAGCGGTATTTTTGATTAGGATCAGTTAATTCAAGTTCGATTCTTTTTGCAATAAGTTTATCTGGAGCTCTTAGAAAATCTATTCTATCACACATCTCTTGAAAGCTTGTAAAAGGTTTTTTTCTTCTTTCATCAAGTATATCATGCATCATTTTTTTCCCAAGTCCTGGAAGTAATTCTAAAACATGAAAACGTGTTGATATTGCAGGTGATTCATTAAAAAATTTTATAAATTTTTGTTCCTGATTTTTTACAATGTCTAAGATAACATATGGCATTTCACCATGTGCAGTTGATGTCATTTCTTCATAGTTTATTCGGCCTTTTATTTTTGCTATTTTCTGTCTTTTTGTAGGATCTTTCCCTACGAAGATTCTTTCTCCTATTGAAAAATCAGTATCTCTTTTTGGAACAAGTTCAAGTAAAGTAAATTGAACCTCACCTATTCCATATACAGTAGGATGTCTCTTATGCGGAGGAAGGTCTCCTCTTCCTTTTGGTAAATAATCTAATATATATACATAATCCTCCACAGCTCTTTCCCCCTTTCTTATTCTAAACTATATTTATTAACTATATTTAAAATTTTTTTAGATTCATTCTCACCAATTGTGATTCTCTCTTTTGCAAATAATGTTTTAATATCATCTTCATTTTTTGGTAGAATATCTGCAATTTTATAAGCATGAAATTCTTGAATGAAATCTAATTTGAGTAATTCCTTTATCATCTCTTCTGTTTTTTTTATATTAATCTTAGAAAATTTTTGAGCATGTTCTAAAGCTATTCTTTGTTCATAAATCAATTCTTTACGATCTTTATTAACCTTTTTTAGAATATTTTTAACTTCAGAAATAGAAACAGGTTTAACTTGTTCATCCTCAGGTGACAATTCTAATTCACTCTCCTAAGATGATCTGGTCTTATTATCAAAGATTTATATTTTTTACCATCTTTAATACCAACTATATATGAATTTCCTTGTTTACCTTCAATCTTGCCAGTATGACCATGGAATCGTATATGTGGCATTCCTTTATGAACTCCTGAATCAATAACAATATTTACTGATTCACCTTCTTGAAATTCTTGTAAACTTCGAGTTATTGATTTTATACCTCTTTTACTTGGTTTTTTTCTAAGAATCTGTCTACTTTTACTTCTTAATCCTTTTGATCGTTTTACCATTTTTTAAGCCTCTTTGATTTCTATTACATCTAATTCTTCAACTACACATGGAACTTTTATTAAACCACTAATACTTGGTTTTGTTTTTTCGTCATCTCCTGAAACCAGCTCCTTTATATAAGTTCCAGATTCTGCTTTTATTGTGAGAATTGCTATAGTTTCATCTATAGCCTCGATATGACAACAGTATATAGTTCTTTCTCTAACCATATTAGCTCGTCTATGAGCCACTCTAGATGGTGTATACTGGCTAATTCTCTGTCCATGTAAAGCCTTAGCTACCTTTTTAAGTTTTTCTATATTTATTTGCTTTTCACATTTAATTTTCATTCGATATTTCTTAGTAAATTTTGAGTTTTTAATCCTAATTATCTCATCTTTATTTGTAAATTTTAAATCATTAATTTTAATCAAATCCTTGTTTTCTTTATTGATTTGATTCATAATTTTAGTTAGATTAATATTTCTTTTTTTAGGATTCTTGATTTCTAAAACAAATGGTCGACCATCTCCAAGCATTCTGACATCAATATCTTCTCTCCCACAGCCATGAAACGATTCATCATTTCCTTTAGTTTCTTTTAAAAAATATATTGAAATTAACTCCTCTATGCTATTTTCATATAATCTCCCAGAATAGTTACATCGTTTACAACCAATTCCCCTACATATCTTACAAAACCATTTTGTTTGAGGAGTTTTTCTATCGTATTTATTATATCTTCCATAGATGTATAATGATGAAATCTGGAGATCTATTATATCAAATTGAGTGTCTATAACAATCATTATATCTGGTTTTTCAAAATCTACTTCTTTATCTATTCTTGCTTCAAGGATCTTTCCTATTTCTCTATTTAGTTCATTTTTTATACTTTCATAATACTTACATTCCAATTGATCAAAAAGAATTTGTTCTTTTTCAATAATATCTTCATCAATTATAGTTCCTATCAAAAATGTATTATATTCATATTCTTTTAATTTAGTTATCACTAAATCAGAAAAATGAGATATTTCATCTATCAATCCATTACATAACCAGCAATCCTTTACTTCTATTTTTTTATTATATTTCAATTTTTTTTTTAATTTTTTACCAATTTCTTCATTCTTATATTCTAAATCAGTTCTTGAAAATAGACGTCCTAGACAACAATCACAAAGCTCATATTTTGTAATTATTTTTTTTGCATCTTTTTGTATGATATAATTATCATGATTACTTATCATCTTTGGATGCAAATAATATATTAGATATAAATTTTGGTATTAATTATTTAGTTATTCCTTTTCAAACCATAATTTATAAACAAAAAATAGTAAAACAATTAAAAGAATAACTGGGATAAACCATACTCTATTATCCACACCCACAGCATATCCAAGTGAAAGGAAAAATATCAATGATAGAAACAATGTTATAATATCTCTATATTTCATAAAACCTCATATTTTTTATAGTATTTTTGATAAGTAATTAAAGATTTCTTTTTAGTAATGTTTTTAATTGAAAATGTAATTCGGAATTAACTTTAGGGAGGTTAAAAAAGTGGTTGAAGTTAAACCATTCAAAGGAGTCATATATAATATAAATAAAATTAAAAATCTTGATGATGTTATGTCACCACCTTATGATATAATATCAGAAGAGATGCAGGAAGAATTATATAATAAGCATCCTCAAAATTTTGTTAGACTAATACTTGGCAAAAAGTTTTCAGATGATGATAGAGATAATAATCGTTATACAAGAGCTAAAGATCTATTTGATAAATGGATTTCAGAATCAGTTCTTATAAAATCTCAAGAAAATTCAATATTCCCATATAAAATAAAATATAATATAAATAACAAAACAAAAACACTGAATGGATTTTTTATTTTATTAAAATTAGATAGAGAATATAAACTTGTAAAGGCTCATGAAAGAACTCTTTCAAAACCAAAAGCAGATAGACTTGAGCTACTTAGAGCAAGTAAATCAAATCTTGAACCAATTCAGCTTCTTTATATAGATGAAAACGATGAAATAAGGAAAAAAATAGACAGCTCAATTAAAGATTCTATAATTGATGTAAAAGGTTATGATGGTTTTAACCATAAACTATGGAAAATAGAAGATGATAATGTTATATCAATGATTAAAGAAAAACTAAAGAACAATATTCTATTTATTGCAGATGGACATCATAGATATCAAACTGCAATAAATTATGCAAAAGAACTTGAAGAAAAAACAGGTAAAAAAGATGACAGTCCATATAATTATAGAATGGTAATACTTGCAAATATGTTCGATGATGGTCTGTCGATACTACCAACACATAGGTTAATTAAAAAAGATGATTTAAATATAAATAAAATTCTTCAAAAATCAGCTGAATATTTTAAAGTCGATAAACATGAAATAAATGAAAAAGAAGAAAATTATAATTTAATTGCTAAAAAAATAAAAGATAAAATTGAAACCAACAGTAATCATAAATTTGCAATATTTTTAAAAGATAAATACTATGTTTATACTTTAAAAAATGAAAGAATAATGGATGAATTTGCAAAAGATAGATCTAAGACATGGCGAAAACTTGATGTTTCAATATTACATAAAATATTTTTAGAACACATTATTGGAATTAATCAAGACAATCTAGAAGATCATGTGAAATATACAAGAGACGATCAAGAGGCAATTAAATTTGTTAATGATGGAAAATTCGATTTTTCAATTTTAATGAATCCAACAAAAATAGATGAATTAAAAGCGATTGCTGATGCTGGAGAACATATGCCTCAAAAATCAACTTATTTCTTACCGAAAATGTTATCTGGTTTAGTTATTTACAAAATGGATTAACAACGATAAAATAAATATATAAATATTTTTATAATTTTGTTGTTTTTTCATTTTGAATATTTTTTCTCGAAAGTATTATATACTTTTCAAAACAATAATTTATTATATAGTTTTACTATATCCATATCTCGAAAGGGGGAATCATAGATAGATTTAGTATTTAAGATCAAAAATACTTTTCATTTAAGTGGGGTGGGTGAAAAGTAAATGGTGCCGATAGTTGTGGTTCTAATTGGTTTTGGAACAGGTATTTTTACCATGACTATCGTAAACTTCTATAAATGGTTTTTAGATAAATACAACAATTAAAAAAGAAAAAATAGAGAGAGATATTTTTTAATTTTATTCTGGGATTTTTGGTACTACCTTTTCAATTTCTTCAGTTTTTCCTGCATCCCAGATGGCTCTTATAGCAAGTATTCCAGCAGCAGGAGCCGCAAATAATGCTAACGTTGTAGTTATGTTTTGGAAGTATGTACCAACTACTTTTAGATTTTCAAACCATCCAACTGAGCTTATAGCTCCTATACCAACCAACATTAATGCTGCTATTAAGAACGTGGGTACTCTATCGCCGGTAATATTACCTATTGCAAAGAAGGATAATATACCAACAATAAAACCTAGTACTGCCAATCCCATTGTGATATAGGTTGGATATACAATTGTTTCTGTGGTTTTGCCATCTACCGTTGATTCTTCCATCCATAGATTTTGTGCTACAAGTCCGACTATCACTGCTACTAGTATTCCTATAAGGAATAACCAGCTCGCTATTCTTTTAAATATTTGTTGCATGTCTCCATCCTCTCTCCTATTTATATTTGTTAAAAGGTATGGAATTATATAATATTTTAGTGTAGATAAAAATGTAAGTGTATATGTAGGTGGTTAATTACCAATAATATATTTTAAGATATTACGTCAAATATCGAATTATTTCATAATGACATTTTTCCCAATTACTCTTAAATAATATTGTTGAAAAAAGTAAACATGATATATGAGGTGAAAACCAATATTATGAAAAAAATTAAAAGAACTATCAAAATAAATGATTATCTCTTTGATATTACTTTTATAAAAGACTTGATCGAAAAAGAGGAAGATTCATATTCATTTAATAGAGATTTTAGAGAATCAATTTTCATAAAGAAAAATGAATTAATGATCTAATTTTTAGTTTTAAGTAAATACACGTGGAGGGGGTTTTTGAGAGCTTTTTAATTCACCTCTTCTTGTATCTCAACCCCTCCTTTACCCCCTAAATTTCTCAATAGTCAATTGGAAAGATTTAATACTTATTTTTCCATTGTCCTATTATTGGTGGGATATGAAAACAATTATGATAGTTAATGATGAAACAAGTATAATTCAAGAATTAAAAAATATATTAAAAGATGATCAAATTGATATAATCTCAGTTGAAAATAATAAAAAAGCTCTTGAAATTATGGAAAAAGAGGAAGATTTTGGATTGATTTTAATTGATACAAAATTACCTGATAGTAACAAACCTGCCCTTTTCTCAATGAAACCAGGTTCCAGAATGAATATTGACACAACTAAAGAGAAAGATTTTTTACAAAAACCTTTTACGAAAGATCAACTAATTGATTTTATAAAACAAAAAATCTGATATCTATGAAAAGCACGATAAATAAGAATATAATATTAATTCGGCTATTTACAGATGAAAATATAAATGAAGGAATAAAAAATGCTTGTAAAAAAAATAATGTTGAAAATGCAATAATTTTATCTGGAATTGGGCAAGTAAAAACTGCTACATTAGGATTTTTTAAAGAAAAAGGTGATTATTCTCCACAAGAATTTAAAAAACCTTTAGAAATTTTATCATTAACAGGTAATATTGTTAAAAAAGAAAAGGATTATTTAACTCATATTCATGTTGTTCTTGGAGATACAAATAAAAATGCAATTGGTGGTCATTTAATGGATGGTATAATTAGTGTTACTGGTGAAATATTTATTTTAAAAACTAATATAAAAATTAAAAGAAAACTAGATAAAGAAACAGGTTTAATGCTATTTGACCTTTAAATAAAAATATTAAAGTAAGAATTGATAACATATAATAAAGGTAGATGGATTGTATGGAAGAATTTAATGAATTAACCGAAAAAATTAAAACATTAAAAACAGCAAAAGAGATACTTCAATATGAATATAAAGAATCAGATTTTCATAAGAAAAAAGAAGAAAATCCTCAAGATATAGTTCCACCATCGCCAGAAGATGGTGAGATCTTTAAGTTATTAACAGCTATACAACAAATAGATATTTATATTAAAAAATTGCAGGAAGAACAATTTAAGATTTTGAAACAAAATAAATAAATCTTTTTTTAAATTAGATTTCTTCTTATTCCAAACATTGACTTGATTAATACAATTATTGGAATTATTTCAAGTCTTCCAATCCACATATTTAAAATAAGCATAATTTTTGCACCAGGTTCCATTGCAATTTCTGTAATACCTGTTGACAATCCAACATTTCCCTGAGCAGAACATACTTCAAAGAAAACATCGCTAAGACCAAAATTCACACTTGATGTAAAATATAGCATTGTTGCAACGCCTATAGCTAATAGTATAATCCACATATAAGAAATAATTGCTGCCTCATTTATAAGATCCATAGCGTCATCTTTAGAAAGTGATTTTTCACCAAGTTTATGAATAAATACTCTTCGTGGTGTAGATATTGCTCTTTTAATTCTCCAACCAACACCTTTATACAAAAGTATTGCTCGAAATAATTTTATACCACCTGCGGTAGATCCTGCTGCACCGCCAATAATCATTGCACATGCCAAAATTAATTTTGATCCATCTCCCCATTGAGCTAGATTTGTAACAGATGCAAAACCAGTACAAGATACAGCTGATATAAATTGAAAACCTGAAACCTTTAATGAGTAGAAAATATTTTGGTTATAAAGATTTAAATTTGCAATTGTCAGACCAATAACTCCAAAGATTATAATTGCTATTAATGCTTTAAATTGAGCATCAGATAGAAACTTTTTAATACGTCCTTTTAACAAATGAAAATGAGCAGCAAAAGCAATAGCACCAAGAATCATTAGAATAATAATTGCTATTTGACTAATGTTTCCAAAAATCGCAATACTATCATCTGTAACAGAAAAACCACCAGTTGCAAGAGCTGTCAAGGCATGGTTCAACGACTGCCAAGGATTCATACCAGCTTCTGTTACATATCCAATAATTATCAGGGCTATAACACCAATTATTGAATAGAGTAAAAATATCCACCATATAGTTCGAACAGTAGATACAACAGATGGATGAGTTTTTTGATCACGTGCTTCACCTTTATATAATACAAATGAACCTGTACCTGGTCTTGCAAGAATCGATAGAGTTAATACAATTACTCCAACACCTCCTACCCATTGTATAAGTGTACGCCAGAATTGAAGAGTACGCGGCAGAAGCTCTTCATTTCCAACCATCGTTAGTCCTGTACCAGTCCAACCAGACATAGATTCAAAAAAAGCTGATAAAGGATCCATATAAAGCAATGCTTCTTTATTATAAGGAATCAACCAGAATGGAATACTTGCTATTAATGAGATTAATAACCATCCTAATGCTGCTG